>DASUGQ010000025.1:0-34044 GCA_036273935.1 Cyclobacteriaceae bacterium
CAAATCACCCTCGATATATTTCATCAACTCCGGATGGCAATACCATCGGAAGAAGCGATGAAATAATTCGGGAGGTGCATTGTTTTTCATTCCTTCGCTACCTAATGTGTCATCGTGATAACTGATAAGGCATCTCTAAAAACTCCTTGTGACCTTCTCCCGTAAGGAGAAAGGATGAGCCTGCCTGCCGGCAAAGGCGGGGTGACAAAAAATAGGTTTCTGGAGATGACCATAACTATTAACTTCTACTCAGACTTTAAATTATCAACAGGGTTAACCAGTGCAGCCCGCACCGCCTGGAAACTTATGGTCAACATCGCCATCAACAGGGCGGTGCCGCCAGCCAACGCAAATATCCACCACGACAAATCGATCTTGAATGCGAACCCCTGTAACCATTCATACATGAAGTACCCGGCAAGTGGTGCAGCAAGGCAAAAGGAAATACAGACCAGCTTTATGAAATCTTTCGACAACAAGCCAGCAATATTGGCGAGTGATGCTCCAAGCACTTTGCGGATTCCAAATTCCTTCGTCCGCTGTTCAGCAGAGAACATCACCAGTCCGAGAAGGCCAAGACTTGAGATCAGTATGGCTAGCACAGCCGATACGTTGGTCAATTTTGAAATAAGTTCCTCCGTTTTATAGAGTTTCGCATACTCCTGATCCACGAATTGGTAAGCAAAGGGATAATTTGGATTGATCTCCTTGCAAACTTTCTCCAGGCTCGCAAGGGCCTCTTTGGTTTTACCAGGTTCCGTGCGAACCATGATCACACCAAAATATTCATACTCCTTTACATCAATGATGACGGGTACGATCTTCTCATGCATGGAACCCGTGTGATAATTTTTTAAGACGCCAATGATATGTCCTTTTTTTCTCCAGGCAGAAACCCATTTGCCGATGGGATCTTTCATGTTCATTTGCTTCACGGCCTCTTCATTGACCAGGAAGGCGTCGGCGGAGTCAGTGGCAAAATCACGGGAAAAGCCGCGCCCCTCCGCAACCTTGAGATCCATAAGTTCGACAAAATCAAAACCAACGGATGCCGGTTTGAAGCCGACCAGTTGATTTTCCTCCTGCCCCTCCCAATGAATGGGATCAGCAGTAACAAAACCCATCGAATGCGGCGTCTCAGAACTCCTGTCGACGATAGCAATTCCGGGCATCGCTTCGGCTTTTGCCTTGAAGGCCGCATACTTTGGATTCAGCTCACCCTCGATACGTATGTAGATAAGATTTTCACGATCGTATCCAAGATTGAGATGTTGCACGTAATCCGTTTGCAACGAAACAACAATGGTCGCGATGAGGAGTGTAATGGACAATGCAAATTGAAATACTGACAGCCCTTTCCTGAATAAAATACTGGACCCGGTAAATCGCACAACGCCTTTCAACACACGCGCGGGTCGCAAGGAAGAAAGAAACAACGCAGGGTAACTGCCTGCAACAAATCCCGTAACCAGGACCACGGCAATGAGACTGATCCAGTAGGTTGGTTCATCAACCGGTAGTACTATATGTTTTCCTGTAAAGGTATTGAACAAGGGTAGGATCAACCTTAATACAATCATGGAAAGAACAAATGCGACGAAGGAAAGGAGAATCGATTCTCCAAGAAACTGGTTGATGAGATAAAAGCGCGAAGATCCGACCACTTTTCTCACACCCACTTCCTTCGCACGCCGGATGGATCGCGCTGTCGCGAGGTTCATAAAATTAACCGCCGCAATAATGAGAATAAAGATCGCTACGCCGCTGAAAATCCGAACATAGACAATTCTGCCTTTGGCAGGTTTTCCATTTTCAAAATTTGAGTAAAGGTAACGTTCACCAAACGGCTGCAGGCCAATATCAATAGTACCATCTTCCATTGTAAACCCAACCGACTTCAGATGACGATTTATATTTTCTTCTGCCGATCGCACATCTGCATTTTCCTTCAACAACACATACGACCTGATATCATCGGAAGCAAATTCAATTCGCTCTTTCTCTACCGTCGCCCAACTGATGAGGTAATCAAATTGCAATGAGCTTTGCGACGTGACATCTGCAAATACTGCGGTAACGATCAGGTCGAGTTGATTTTCAAAGCGAATACTCTTTCCTATGGCAGCTTCCGGGCTTTCAAAAAACATCATGGCCATTTTTTTGGAGATCGCGACGCTGTGCAGATCACGCAATGCAGTTTTAGCGTCACCCGCTAACAGCGGATAGCTAAACATGGTGAGAAAATTTTCATTTGCACGTGACCCCTCCAGCTTGAATATCTTATCACCAACCTGGAACGTCTCAGCATGACCCCATGGCAAGTCATATCCTGCCGCATAAAAGGCTACGTTTTCAATTTCGGGTACATACTTTTCGATTCCCTCCAGGCGGAATATGCGTGATGTATCGGTATACTGTAGCGGCGTAGTGTAAAAGCCGTCTGTTTTTCCATTACGCGAAATGGTTTGATAAACCCCGTAGATATTTTTTCCCTGCGCATGAAAGTTGTCAATGCCTTTCTCATCGCGAACCCATAGAAAAATCAGAAAGCAGCAAATCATTCCCAATGCAAGGCCGGATATGTTGATGGCGGCAAACGATTTATGTCGCCTGATATTCCGAAAAGCAACGACTACATAATGTTGATATAAGTTCATAAGCATCAGGGTTTGGGGAGATGAATATTGATTTCTGTTTCGGATAATGCCCGGTCTGAAGAGTAGTAGTACATCAATAACAAATTTTATATCTGCTTTTTTATTCCCCTGTTCTCTCGCTCGCGCGTGATACAACTCCATTAAATCGCCCTCGATATGCTTCACCAACGTCGGATGACAATACCACCGGAAGAAGCGAAGGAAGAATCTGGGAGGAATGTGATCTGGTTTCATTTTTCAAACTTAGTTGAAGATGTTAATGGTGTTAGTCATTGTTAAAGATGCTCCCAATGACCAAGTACTAATGACCATTGACCCTCATTCCATTTCATCCTTCGATAAACTTCGGATTCAACGCAACCTTCGGAATAGCGCTCCACAATTCATCACGAGTATTCCTGGTGTACTCCATTGCTTTTTTTCCGTACGCCGTGATCTGAAAATATTTTTTAGGACGGCCGGCTCTCTCCTCTGTAGATTCTCCCTCCCGCGATTTCAGATACCCTTTCTCCTCCAATCGTCTCAGCGCCGTTTGCAAAGCGCCAACACTCACCTTTCGCGAGAGTCTGTTCTCTATTTCTTTTTTGATGGAGACACCATAGGCTTCGTCATATAATACACCTACTGTAAGCATGACAATTTCTTCAAACTCACCCAGCTGATATTTTTTCATAAGAAGAAGAATAATAATTTCCTAATTGTAGTAATAATCATGCCAGTGGATTCAGGACGCGTTATTGGATGCTCTGTTGACTTTTACCAGGAAGGCAATGTACTTCTGCGAACAATTTTGTTCGAAACCGACCGGTCAATTCCGGACGACGATATGCCAGCTAAAAAATGTGGATGATGTATATTATACAATCGGGGACCACCGCATTAAAACGCGTCAAAGCAATCGTAATTTCTCTGCCGTATGATCTTGCCGTTCCTGAATTCAAAGAACTGGGCGAAGTGGGCCGTCATTTGTCCGCCGGCAGGTAGCTGGCCGACGGCTGTCTTCAAAGTGCCCGTCCAACGTGCTTCTAGAACCACGGTTCTGCCTGCGGCGTACGATCGGATGATTTCGTAGGTCTGCTTTGACAAGATGGTTTTGCCACGCTCAGACGCTTCTTTCAATTCCTCCAGGTTTCGTTTCGTTAAATTTTTGGTTAAGGCATTCGGGTAAGTAATGTGCTCGATGTCCTTGTGATAAAATTTATCCAATTCATCACCAGTCTTTCCTTTTTCAATCGCCCTGATAAAGTTCCGGGCGACTTTTAGTAAATCAGTTTTTGGGGTTGGCATGTTGCAATCTCAATTTTAAACCTCAGCGAAAATACCACATGGCGGGTGAACCTGAAATTCCCCGACATGTTTTTAGAATTCTTTCAACAACTCCAGCATTTCACGGTCAAGTTTGTGGCCTTTGTAGTCTTCATACTTTACATCCGCTCGATCGCTATCTAACACACCAAAGCCTCCCCTGAAATTCCACATGGACCAGCCCCATCCCGCCTCCCTCCACAGGGTAAGCATGTCACGCATCCAACCAAGAGCAACGTTATGCGGTGTGTGGTTAAATGATCCGAACTCACCAACATGAACACCCACTCCCTTTTGCTGAAGTTTCTTCCATGGGTCGATCAGCTGGAGCTTAAGACGTTCTTTGTTCCAGGGCATATTCATGTCTATGCCCCAGCGTTTCAGCTTCTCTTTATAATGGTCTTTCAATACCGGGCTTTCCCACCGAAGTTCCGCAGGCTCTACTTGTTGGAGCGGCCATGTCGGCTCGGGCCATTCCTGCGCACCATATACCCACGAGGCGCCCCAATGACTTACTTGCATGGGCTCGTAACCGCGCGTACTTTGTGCAACATTGAGACCGATGAGCGCGTCAACGGGGTCACGACCCCACCATAAACCATCTGCAATGATTAACCGGTTTGGGTCGACACTGCGGATGGAGTCTGCCGCGCCTTTCACCACTTCCGCATATTCCGCTTCACTGACAACACTGTTGCGTTCATTAGTATGTGTGGCAGGTTCGTTCAACAAATTAAAACTTACTTCTTTGTTGGGTCTCCCCTTATAGCGCTCAGCGAAATGCTTCCAATGATAGTTGAATGCCTCTTTTGCCTCAGCATCGCGCCAAAGGTTAAAGGGCTCCTCAGCAGAACGGTCAACCGAGTAGCCGGGGCCGCGGTGAAAATTAATGCTCACATGTACACCATATTGCTTGCCAAACTCAACAGCCTGATCGATCTCTTTTAATTTGTCTTCCTTCAGCAAATGCCAATCATTTGGATCTGACCAACACCAGTATGACATGGGTAATCGCACAAAGTCAAAGCCAAACTCAGCGATCATGGCAAAGTCCGATTCTTTGAAGGGATCGTTCATGTTGGTGGCAATGAATTTTTCCAGGAGATTGAATCCCCTCCATCGCGGGAGAGCGCCTGCTGTGACGTCCGTCTCTTTCTTTTCGCAGCCAAGCGTGGCTGAACCCAACACGGCAATAGCCGCAGTGGACTTTACGGTAGTTTCTATAAACGTACGACGGGTAATGGTTTTCTTTTCCATGATTTCAATTCATTAAAATAAATATCGATCGGATGTGTTGATGATGATCAAATTAGAAAGAATGCACACTTAATCATCGCAGCCTTAACCTTTTGTTACAACCGGATTTTTTCTACTCCCATCGGAAAGGAATTACAGTATTTGGTTGAACTCCAGCCGCTCGCCATCCGGTCCCAGGACAAAGAAGAACCTGACACCATTCTTCCAGAAGTTCAGCTTTACCGGTGTTGATTCAACGACATCAAAACCGTTCTTTCTTAGCATTGCCATGGCCACCTCAACATCGGGTATATCAAAAGCGATGTGATCGATGCGACCATCTCTCCTTTTCCTGACCTCTTCCATATCCTTCGGCGGCATTTGGTAAAGTTCCAAAACAAAATTGTTACGCTGCATCATGGAGCATTGGCCCTTTTCGCCGTCAATTTCAAATGGAGCAGTCATTACATTCCTAAACCCAAGGCGTTCGTAGAAGGGTACTGATACTGAAATATCCGTGACCGGTATGCCAACGTGTTGAAGTCCATTAATTACAAGATCCATAGATTTAAATTTTTGATTGCCACGAACAATCTAAGGAATAAAAATGATCCCATTATTGCAGGGTACTAGGGGGATGTCTTTCTATATTCTATTTTTGAGCTTATCATTGATCAAAGCCCACTATGCGAAGCGCTCATTTCTTACTAATTATTTTTCTGCTGACTGCAGGCGCTGCGAAGGCACAGGTGAAGGCTCCCATTGATCGCAATGCAACCCCCAGCACAAAGATGCTATTTGCGAATCTGCTGAAGCTTTCAAAGAAACACACCCTGTTCGGCCATCAGCACGCAACTGAATATGGCCATGGCTGGGCTGGTGATGAAGACCGCTCCGACGTCAAGTCAGTTGTCGGCTCTCACCCTGCCGTGATCGGCGTAGATTTGAGCGGGTTCTCCGGAAGGCCGCAGGAAGCTATTCAAAAAACGAAAGATGATCTTCGAAAAAATGTTGTCGACACCTATAACCGTGGAGGTGTTACCACTGTTGCCTGGCATTTTCCCAATCCGGTTTCAGGCGGAGGTTTTTACTGGCGCGATTCTGTTTCACTTCCAGCTGTGAAGTATATCATTCCCGGTGGTGAAGCACATGAAAAGTACAAAGAGATATTGAAAGGTATCGGAGAATGGGCGAATAGCTTGAAAGGATCGGACGGAGCATTAGTGCCCGTAATCTTCCGACCGTATCACGAGTTTGATGGAGGGTGGTTCTGGTGGGGAAAACCTCACTGCACAAAGGAGGAATTTATTTCACTTTGGCGATTCACGGTATCCTATCTACGCGACAGTCTGGGCGTACATAATTTCCTTTACGCGTTCTCGCCAGACAACCGATTCAAAACAGAAGCTGAATACCTGGATCGTTATCCGGGCGATGAATGGGTTGACATGGTTGGCGTCGATAACTATGGTGATATGGGCCGGGACCGTTACGATCTTGAATCTGCCACATTAAAACTCAAAGTCGTTTCTGACTATGCAAAGAAAGCAGGCAAGCTGGCAGCGTTTACAGAAACCGGGCTCGAGTCCATTCCCAATCCGACCTGGTGGACAGGAACGTTGCTTAAAGTGATGCAAGTTCCCGGCATACAATTGGCCTATGTGCTCGTGTGGCGTAATGATATGAAGAGCCCGACACATTATTATGCTCCGTACCCTGACCAGATCAGCGTTCCTGACTTCATTAAGTTTTACAATGAT
Organism: Cyclobacteriaceae bacterium; assembly: GCA_036273935.1. Classification (GTDB taxonomy): domain Bacteria; phylum Bacteroidota; class Bacteroidia; order Cytophagales; family Cyclobacteriaceae; genus ZC4RG29. The sequence continues at coordinate 6,959 of DASUGQ010000025.1, forward strand.
CCCTACACCCTTTTCGAAAACGATCTGAAAAATATCTACAGAAAGAAAAAGTAGTTTGAATTATTCCCGAAGAATCTGGAAGGCACGTAACGGCCTAGTCGTGAATTGAACTCTGCCCTGCGCAAAGGTCCATCATACCCTTACATCATTAATTTCAAATCAAAGGAACAATCTCTCATAGTCACCACTTCCCTGCTCCTAATCGGTGTGACACCATTGATAATTGTCATTTCACCAGCCTGACTGGAATCATTTTTTTTCTCCGAGAGAACAGTCACTTTTCGGGTGAAAAATAACTTTAATACTAAATTTTACCCGTATGAAAACGTCAAAATTAATCGGACGAATGTTGTTTATGGGTGCATTTATTTGGGGAGCTATTATGCAGACTTTCGCTCAAAAAGTTTTGCCTGAAATCACGGTAACCGAGTTGAGATACAAATACCTCAATGCGGTAAATCCTGAGGAAACGGCGCAACCCGTAAACATGCTTGAGCAGTACGCTGCTGACTATGATGTAAAAGGCGCAAAATTCTATGAAGATGAGTATGATCATTATTTTGTCAGCTTCTATATCCCCCAGGGAAAAATTCTCGCAGTTTATAGTAAAGACGGCAACCTCCTGCGCACTATTGAAAAATACAATAATGTAGCCTTGCCTGGTGTTGTAAATCAAGCAGTGGCTAAGCAATATCCGACGTGGGCAATTTCCGAGGGTGTGTACGTGGTAACATATCGCGAGAATGGAGGCGATGCAACCACGAAGATATACAAGCTCTTGCTGGAAAAAGGCGACATGCGAAAGAAGGTAAAAATAAACCAAAAGGGGGAGATTCAGTAAGGGAATCATTAGTCTTAATAGTTAAACGGAGATTTTTATTTCAGCCATCATTCGAAAATCAATTTCTGACTTAAAATCAATATCTAACCTGAACACCGGATAGTAATTCTTTACAATAGCTCCCATGACTTACTATCCGGTTGAGGATTATCTTAAAAAAATCACGCGCACTTATCAATATAATTCGAAAGAGTTCAGCCTTCGGGGATACCCAAATCATTTTCCCTTACGACAAGAAATTCCAAGGACCTTGAGGAATATAAGCGCGCTTGGATATATGCTGCAAAATGATCTGAAGAGTTGCCAATGTAAATCCCCCGTACTCCCTCGACCTATTTTATGATGAACTTATCTCCGGGTTTCAGGATGTGATACTTATCCTTTAATTCCTGCGTGAGTCTTATCTTCACCTCATCAGGATAACCCTTGGCCCAGAAGCGATCAGCCTCTTTGTAGTTAATAGTGCCATGATGTTGTGGGAAAATAAAATCCGGATTGAGCGTGTTGATCAGTATTACGGAACGGTCGATGTACATGTTATGCTCCGTTGGAGAAAAGAATAGCACATCGACGTGCTTGAGGAAGAGGTGATCCTCCAGGAGATATGAATCACCGGGCTGTAAGAATGTCGTACCGTCCAGGGTGATGACATATCCACAATCCTGAAGGTTTGCCTCATAATAGATTGCAAAATTCGCGTTGCCATGAATCGCCCTCAATGGATCAACCTTTATTCCATTGATCTCGAATGACTCGCGCGGCTTTGCTACCTTGATCCGGTCTTCCGGAATCTGAAGTTCCTTTGCTTTTGCCAGGCAACTTTCCGGTATCACGAAAATACATTTTGATTTATTCAACAAGATGGATGTCGTATACTTGTTAAAATGATCATCGTGGGCATGAGTAATGAATGAAACATCCAGTTCACCCGCCAATTCATCCGGTGTAACAGGTGCAGGTGAAAACCGATAACCGTTTTCCAGCCAAAGATCCGTTGCGATCAATGTTTCTCCTGATTTAATTAGCCAACTGTCGTGACCAGCCCACCAGAGCGCCGTTCCCTTCGTATGAGATTTGATTTCGCTGATCATTTTCCCTTGTTGTGAAAATGAAACCAATGGCGACGCAGCCAGCAATAAAATGGTAATGATGAAGCGCATAAATTATTTTGTCATTTCTTTGAGAAGGTTGAAGAAGGCCTTTTTCCGATCAGCGTTCATGCCCCAATCGACCGGAACACTTTGATAGCCATCTTCGAACTTTTCATCTTTCATGCGATAATCAAAATATCCCCATGACACATGTGCTCTTGTCGCGGCCATGAAATTATTTTCCGCTTTGTCGAAATCAAAATGATCATCTTCATTGATAACTATAGGCATTGCTTTATACGCAGGTCGTTCCCTTACCGCTGTAATCAGCGAGGTGATACCTTCCGCCTGATGAACGCCATTGCCATGAATCAAAACAAAATCCGCTGACTCGAGCACATTATCTGAAGGAACCGCGCCACCTTTAAAACTTGCTGACACGAGCAGTCTTCGGTCGTCGCGACGGATCGACTTGACAAGGTTGATCAATTCATGAACACGCCGGTAATCAAGAATCGCATGATCATATGGATCGACAGCCGATCTGTTGGCCAGATCGTTAATGTCGCACTCATTGTTCAACTCGATCATGACATTGCGATAGCCTTTGTCGAGAATCCATGTAGTAGCATTTCGAACGGCACGCTGCACAGCTTCTTCATCATTGAGATTTTGGTCCTGCCCAAAATAGAAGTATCCCAAAATCACCACCATACCAAGTTCGTCTGCCTTATCAAGAATCTTTTCAAGCCGGTGCACATAACGATCATCCAACGAGCCGTCGCTTTTAAAGGCAGAGTTGATCCATCGCTGACGACTCCCGCTACTATACCCGAATGGACTCCCGCCCTGAAGATTGATGGTGAAGGCCAGCAACCCGTGAGCTTTCCAATTGGACATCGCATTAACAAACTCATTGGTATTTCGATCGGCATCCCACTTTTTAGTGTCAGGATAAATCCAGAGATGTTGTGTTTCCTCATTATAGTCATCAAAGATCCCCTGCACCATTCTTGAGTTTGGCAAGAGCCCTTCCAGGCGCACACCCTGGTATGTTTTTCCTTTAAGGGTAATCAGGTCGTTAATGTAAAAGTCCTCTCCAACAATGCTGACGGATGTCTTTCTCATCTGCGAACACGCACAGTAACCCATGAGTCCTGTAAGAATGATAATTGTGGAAATACATTTCATGGATTCGGGTAAAAGTTATAGCAGCAGATGAAGATAGGCAAAAAAATAACCAGATCGGCAGCATGCCTTATTTCATGGGACACCAATCCATGATGCCCGGCAGCAGACGTGTTTTAATTATTTCATCACATCATGTCATTTACACGCCTTACAATACGGTCAATAAACAAAGCCTTTTCCTTCAGGGAGGCTATTTGCTCATCCTTCCTTTCAATTTCCATAAGGTTGATGATTCCCAAAAGCCGGCAAATTGGCGCTCGCAACAAATGGGCATTGATAAACGCATACTCGGCCAGCTCACGATTTTTTTCCTCTATGCCATTGATCCGCTCTTCAACAATATTCTCAAGATTTTCATTGATGGACATGGTTTCTTCCTGCTTAACATGAAGCGCTTCATTCTGTTCCTGCAGAGTCGACGATAAATGCTGAAGCTGATGATGACGATGTGACACCCGCCCGCGGTATGTTATGAGTCTGTCCTTTACATAAATCAAGTAGATTGTTATGATCAACGCGATTACAAAAAAGTCAATTGCTAACTGAATGTCTTCTACCTTCGATGGATCGAAGACCGGTATGCCGGTAAGTCCAGGATAGACACTGAGCGCCACAAAGACTATAAGGTAAAACACCAACGTGAGCATTAACAGGGCACCATGCAGCGTTGAAATAATTAAGGTTATATAAACATAAAGTATCATGGGTACTGTTCCGGCCAGTCCGCCAAATTCCTTCCAAAAATAAACCAGCACGGGCAACATGATAAGATGAAGAAAAAACGCCAGCCAGGTAATATTTTTTAATCGCATGCCCAACGCCAGGAACAGCAGGAAAAAAAATCCGATGGCAACATTCAGCGGGATGGTCGTGGCATTGACAATAAATCCATTAGCGACCTGGTACAACTGGTATAAGGAAGCCAGCGTAAGGCCAAACTGCAATATCCTCTTCTCAAGCGGTGTGCTCACGGGGGTTGATATTTTTCCGGTTGATCGGCTGGTCTGACAAAATAACTTCACGAATAGAACCGCTCACCGTTTCAAGATCTGTTGCGGACTTCCTGAGAAGTTCTGATAATGGAGATTCGTTACGAACATTCCCGATTAATCCCACTAATTCCTGAATTGGATCCACAAGGTCTGAAGTATTTACTTTGAGAAAATTTTCAATGGAACGGTTTTTATTATTAAAGACTTCAGATCTGCGGCTTACTTCCCGCTCAAGATGCTGTTGCGCCAGTTTCAACTCATTATTTTTTTCCTGGAGCAATTTGTTCAGAGTGCGGGCCTCTTTAACACGGTTCGCCATATCGATATTCAATCCGGAGAGTCGTTGGCTATAAATGTCGGTTAGCCGCTTCAAATGGTAGGCAAAAATCGAAATGACAATCAAAGTAAACCAAAAATCAACCACCTGTGGAGTTGAGTTAATAAAAAGCAATTGTTCGACCGGAAGGTTGAGATAATCAATCAAAATAATTGTCACCAGCAAGATCAGGTGAAATTCCACGGTCACGAAGAGTTCTCTCCGACTATAGATCATTATAATAATATAGAGTCCGGCATAGTAATTGAACTTCGCGTATCCGGAGAAGCCGCCAAACTGAAGAAAGTTTAGTGCGAGCAGTACGGAAATAGCAAACCCGAAGACGATGCTGATATTGCTGATCGACTTTTCCCAGCACAGATAAGCCAACAATGAAAGGACAAACAAAATAGTAGCATCCACAAGAACTTCCCCCGTGCGCGTATCTCCAACTAAATCGATTACCACCGCGAATAATGTCCGGATCGATCCCAGGCCACAAATCATAAAGACAATTTGCGTCTCGAGGCTAAGTGAATTAAATCGGCGTCGTAAATTCAAAATGAGAGGTTTAAGGTTGAGCACCAAAGGTATATAAAAATCCCTTGAAGGGTGATCAATTTCCAATGGATGGCATAACTCGTTCGTTAAAGCAACCTCACCGGTTTTTCGTTCTATTTCTTACAGGAGTCATCCTTCAAAACATGCAGACCACCGGCCATATTAATAACCTTGTTGAAGCCATGCTGGGTAAGCAGGTAACTCGCGCGGGAGCTGCGCTGGCTGTGCGAGCAGTAGACAATGATCTCCTTATTCTTATAATTATTTAGTTCATCAAGGCGAGAGTCAAGCTCCTGCACAGGTATGTTGATTGCATTTTTCAGTGTGCCGTAATTCGGGTTGGCACGTTCTTCGAACTCGCGCTCTGAACGAACATCGAGCAAAACCACATCGGGATGTGTTTCAATGTAGTTGCATAACGCTTCCGGTTGAATGGTGTTGAACACAATACTTGATTTTTTCACCAGTTCCATTGAACAATGTGAGCATGTACCGGGCTTGTCATGAATTTTCGCGTCACAATCGAGGCCGCATGGCATGCACACATAGCCATCGGAAGTACCCTGTGAAAAGGTAGATTGAATAACTAAAAAGAATATAGGTATAACAATGCACAATCTGGTCAGAGTCGCGTATTTTTTCATAAATGAAATTAGTAAAAAAAATATAGACACTAAAATTTGTAGATTGCGTCTCATCATTTAACGATAAAAACAATTTGCAACAATGAGGACACGACATTATCTCTTCCTGGGCTTATTTGCTGCCATCGCAGTGTTAAGCGCCTTCATGTACCCTAAAAAGGGTGAAGTGAAACATATCGTTATATTCAAGTACAAGGAATCTGCCACTCCTGAACAGATCAATGAGGTGACGACAGCATTTAAAGATCTGAAGAATAAAATACAGGGCATCCAGAAGATTGAATACGGCGTGAACAACAGCCCCGAGAAACTCAACAAAGGATTCACCCACGTCTATCTGCTCACGTTCAAAGATGTTTCTGCCCGTGACGCCTACCTTCCCCATCCGGAACACAAAAAATTTGGAGAGCTACTCGGAAAACTCAATGTGGTGGAAGAGGTTTTTGTCGTTGACTTTCAACCAGAACAATAGCGACTCATTCAACAGCGTGAGTAGGCTCGGCGATTGAGATATTCATGGGAATTCCTTCTCGTGCTTTATCATAAACTGCCTTTTGTTTTTTGTCATTCAAATTCAGTTTACGGTATTGTTCCACTGATAGCCCTGCCCGCGCCGAATAAATCTCATAGTAGGCAGCTTGAATCACGTCAAGAGCGTTCATAAACGCCGAATGACTTGTTCCCCTATCCGCTTTCAAAGAGACAATGGCTTTCATCGGGCTGTCTGGAAGGGATGATCGCATCCCGTTATTAGTGATAAAATTCTTTAGTTCTTCTTTCAGGCCATCCAGGTTCCCTCTGGGCACCGCATTTATTAAAAGTTGATCACTGGAATTGATCTGGATCCTGAAAAGGTTATGGTCTGCTACAGGTTTATTAATGGGCTGTTCCTGAAACGGCGGAAGCAGAATCGGCAACCCTTCCTCCTCTTTAATAACAGTGGTGACCATGAAGAATGTCAGCAATAAAAAGGCGATGTCAGCCATTGAACCCGGATTCATATCGGCAGGGTTGGCCCTTAGTCTGGAAATCATACGCAGTATAGTTGATGATGAACTAAGAATTCCAATGACTGAAAAAGTCACGGATCATCATCAACCTTTCATTTGAAGTAAACCGCTTCAAACCGGGCGAGCGTCGCCATCATGGCCTTGTTGAAGCGCAGCGTGTCGCCGTTGACCGTGTAGTTGTCAGTCATTTCCAGCACTTCCAGAAATTGCTTCTCAATTTCCATATCAGCACAGGCCATCATGGTAGACGCCATTTTTGAAAACCGAATTCTGTTCCCTGCTAAAAGTTCGTAAGTTCAGCGAAAAGAATTGCATCCGTCATTTCCAATTACTGCGTGATCATCTTGTTTCAAAATGAAATGAGGTTCTCTCGTTTCACTTTCCGTCTTGACCACCTTGTTGCCATGTAGCTCAACAAGTTTCCAATACTTTTCCGTGATTACATTTTCGCTTGAACCCTTATCATCGCCCGGCGTCATTGACTTCTCCGCTTCTCCCGTTCCGGAATTATGAACCGTTTTACATGCGGCGACGATCATTATAATCAACAATAATTTAGACCTGATCTTCATCAATAAAATCGTTGGGTGCCAGTTAATGAAGCACCAAGTTAATCACTTAAAGGTTTTGAAATAACTTCTTAGCCGTGGACGTGAGAGAAAGAATTCTCAAACTCAATTCTCCGACTGGTTATTTCTTTCACTTAAGGATCCGGCAATAGCAAATGCAATGCCTGACACTCCAAGGGCTTCAAAGACCGCTATGTTGTCGCTGACGCTGACGGAAACACGGGGAAGGTGCACAATCCAAAACCACAGAAAGATCATAACCCCCGTGAGAAAAGCTGCCCACTTTGCGGTAGGAGAAATAAACAATCCAAGACCACCAGCAATCAGCAATATACCGGCAAGTTTGGTATAGAAGATTGCGTTACCGGGAAACCAGCCGGGTATCAGTGATGCGACAAAAGGAATGTACATAAAGTGCTGAATGCCGCTGATGATCATGAAGACACCAAGCGCAATGCGTCCGGTCAGGATCAACTCATCTTCGCGGTTGACGATTGTAATTAAAGTGGAACGATGATCACCGGGTATCCTGGGGAAAGTAGAGGCCATCACCAGGCACCCGCCGAAAAATGTGAGCGCTTTTCCAGCACTTGTCCAATCGCCCGACAACAGGGAAGATGAAACAAGAACGGGTATCTGCCTGATGAAAGCCCATAAGAAAATCAAGACCCCGCCCAACACCAGGGGAAGCCTGGCCTTTCGCCGTGCGATTACGAGAATACCAATGATGATAAATATTGCTCCTGTCAAATAGGCCCAACCGATTTTTCCGGAAACACCTCCCGGCCATGCTGGCGCCCTGCCGATCATAAAATCTTTATATATAAAATGCTCAATGCCTATACCGCATAAGGCAATCGCGAAAAACAAGCTTCCAATCAAAGTCAGTCTTTTCATTATTGAGGTGATCAGAACCGTAGGAAAATAAATCTACGCATTTAGATCCACATCCACATACCATCGCCAAACATGATAAGTTCTTATTCTCCGAACCTGGCAAATTCTCCTATAGAAAATCCCGACCATTATTCATGTAGAATCCCTACTTTTAGCCATGCCCAAAATCCTGCTCTATATTATAATAACAGTGGCCGTCGCACTCCTCATTTTCATTTTCTTTCACAAGGAACATTATCCGTCAGATGAAAAGACCGTCATGCAGGGGAAAGAAATCTTTACGAAGTATTGCCTCTCTTGCCACGGCCTCAAAGCTGAGGGCTTCGGTCCTCCTCTTGGCGGCATTACCCGGATACTTTCGGAAAATGAACTGAAAGCTCTTATCAAAAATCCATCGAAGGCGATTGAAGTGACATCATCGCGTGCCGCACGTCAGTATGCCCGTTACAAACAGGTGATGCCCTCATTTGACTGGATGAAAGACGAGGAGGTGACTTCTGTTCTATCATACATTCACCAGCAAACTGAATTGAATGATATCAATCCTGTTTCGGTTAAAGCTGATACTACAGCGGCGGCTTTTACCGGCCGGCTCATTCCACCGATAAAAAAGTCAGGACTCAAAATAGAACTTGAAGATGTGATTCAAATTCCTCATTTGCCCGGCACAACAACTGATTTGGGAATTGTTACTTTAAGGCCGCATCCCTCGGGTGATGGTACCCTTTTAGTCAGTGATCAAAACGGAATCATATACATTATCGATGGAAATAGGGCCAGTATATTTCTGAACATATGCGACTATGTAAAAGACTTTCAAAACGGTCCCGGTATTGCCACTGGTATTGGCAGTTTTGACTTCCATCCTGATTTTCTGAACAATGGATTATTATACATTTTGCACGCCGAAACTTATAAAGGTCAGAAGGCGGACTATGCCATTGTCACCGATTCTCTGAAATCAGTTGTCCAGTGGGTACTGTCGGAATGGAAAATGAACCATGCAAACGACAGGGCATTCAGCGGAACTTATCGGGAATTACTTCGCCTTCATGCTCCCAACTTTGCCCATGGCGCACAGGACCTGAGTTTTATTCCCGGGCTTGAAAAAAATGATCCTGAATACGGACTGTTGTATTTCGGGTATGGTGACGGTGGCTCAAATAATATCAAACACCCGGAGCTGGGACATCACCTTAAATCATTTCTCGGCTCGATCCTTCGCATTGATCCGTCCGGTCACAACAGCAAAAATGGAAATTATGGCATCCCGGCCACTAACCCTTTCGTGAATGAAACCGATCCCGGTGTGGTGAAGGAAATATATGCCTTTGGTTTCAGGAATCCGCACCGGCTGGCGTGGGACAAGCCAAATCACAACCGAATGATGGCGACCGACATTGGTGAGTCCAACATTGAAGAACTCAACATCATAGAAAAAGGCGGAGATTATGGCTGGCCAAGCCGCGAAGGTAATTTCGGAATCAATACGAAGAAGGATCCGAAAACGGTTTATAAAATCAGCGAACCGGACCTTGATCTTTATAAAAAACCTTTTGTCGTTTATGATCACGAAGAGGGTAATGCCATCAGTGGTGGTTACGTGTATGAAGGTGACCTGACAGCGCTGAAAGACAAATACATCTTTGGTGACATTGTCAACGGAAGATTGTTTTATGTAAACGTTAACCCAGCCTTAAGTGATTCCACCATTCATGAACTGACCATCGTAAGGGATGGAAAGGAAACCAGTCTGAAGGAGATGAGCAACACAAAACGATTGCATCTGAGAATCGCATACGACCGGCGCACCGGAAATATGTATGTTATCTCGAAAATGGATGGAATGATCAGGCGAATTGTGAAAGCTTATAACTGAACTTCACCCATTACTTAACGGCATAGCCCATGATGTGTGGCTTATGAAGTATCAACGTTCCCTTCATGTCAACGTGCTTCATATTAACTTCAGAAAATCCACCGTGCTGAATAAAGGTCCAGGTTCTACGATTACAATTGCATCCGTCAGCGGCAAGACGGTTAAATGGATTACAAATATTTTGAGCAAATAAAAGCGATTTGCTTTCAGCGCTGGCAACATGTTCAATAAAAAAAAATCTTCCACCCGGCTTCAGCACTCTTTTAATTTCAGCAATTGTTTTAGCCGGATCTTCCACCGAACACAAAACAAGGGTGCTCAATACGACATCCAGGGCATTGTCACCCAGTGGAATGTCGTCACTAGTGCCGGAGACGAGGTTTGCCTTTATCCCTTTTGCTTCCGCCTTCGTACGAAGTGTTTCGTGAAATGCAGGGTTCGGTTCTATCCCAATCCACTCAATATTCTTTGGCAGAAAACTGAAATTGACGCCGGTGCCCGGACCAATCTCTGCAACCCGACCGCTTATATTTTTGAACAAATCTTTTTTAAAGGACCCATAGATCTTATCATTGACGGCATCTCCCTTTTTTAAGATCCAGGCGAAGAAGCGCTTTCGAAGACTCAGACTGTTAAGATTATTCATTACTGTATTCCCTCGTGCCTTGATCAGTATTCCGCCTTCTTATTTAGTCAATTACTCATCAATCACCAAATGCCTTTTGCTCTCACTATTCCAAATCAAAAATATTATTCAATCAGAATTACAATCAAAACCCGTCCAGATCTGATTTAAGCTTTGCCAAATAGCATGGGAAGTAGGTTGAGGAGAAATCTCAATAAAAACAAAGGTGTTATCCTTTTCCGGGCAGGACTTTACATGAATGACACAATTTAGCACGATGGGCTTTTGTTCCATATAGTCCAGCATACTAACGGTGCCGGTGTAGGTTTCCTGGTCTCCCGCCGACGAATGGGTCTTTGTCACTCTTGAGTTGACGGGGATCAGTTTCTCTTCAGATATTTTCCTTGGTTCAATATTTCTTCCAACTAATCCTGAATAGTAGGCTTTCAAATGTTGTTCAAGGATTTGACCCTCAAACGTCTGCTTCCCTTCAAGAAACCATAGAAACGCATAAGTCCAGTACTCGTCACTTTTAGCATCAGCCCAACCCGGTGCGAAGCGTAGGTCTTCAACTCCCCGGTAATGAATTGAAGGAGCAAATTCAATGGGTATGGGGAAACGTTCGATGCTCCAATTTCCGGGCGCCACAAGCGTGTAGGGTGGCTGCCATTTTTCAGCATCAAATCCGGAGGGCTTCTCTTGTGAATATGTATTGGTGCACGTCAACAATAAAATCGAGATAAGGATGTATTTCATTTTTTTACGGGGTATATTTTAAAACTAAAGATAGCATTTCACGTCTCGCTGAACTGATGGTCCGCATGGATTTTCGCCGGTGACTGAAGAATTTATCCTGATGATTGAAAAAATATCAAAATAGTTGTCCAATTCCCTGAGTTTCATTTGTCGATTAAAGGCGAAACCTTAATACATTTTCATGAACCAGAAAACAAAACCAGCACCAAATCTATTGATTCCATTCATCGTTATTGGATTCATGGTCTGTGCCTCTGCTTTCAGGGCAAGTATTTTAAATGCACAAGCAATAAATCATAAAACAACAACGCAAATGATCACCCTTACATCTTATCTCCTGTTGGACGGCACCTGCAAACCGGCCATGGAATTTTATCAATCCTGCTTTGGCGGGCAACTCTCTATGACCACAGTGGGCGACTCCCCTATGAAAGACTTCTTTCCTGCCGCCCTGCACAACCGGGTAGTCAATGCCAGGCTCGTGAGCGGAAATATTTCCATTTCTGCATCCGATTGGCTTCGTCCGCAGGAAACACCCGTTCAGGGAAACACGGTGTGTCTTTATTTAAGCGGCGGAACCTATCGGGAATTGAAAACTTTGTTCGAAAAACTTTCCAAAGACGCGAAGGTAACTGATCCCTTAAAAGAAGAAGCGTTTGGAATGTATGGCGCACTCAATGACAAATTTGGAATCCGCTGGATGTTTCACGCCGAAAAAGAAAATTGAGTTGACAGGCCGCAGCTCAAATGGAACTCGCCTTCGCCCAGGTGACAGATGGGAGCGACTTTTTATATTTTCGGTGTCGCATATCTCTTCAATCTTCTCTACCTTAAACATTCAATTATTTTGGAACAATGCCGAACACAACCAGACGAAAATTCCTTCAAACCACTGCCGCGTTGATGGCCGTTACTGCCGGCAGCCACGGTTTCACTTTAAAGAAGAAAGGACTGTTGTTAGCATTTTCCACCTTAGGATGTCCCGACTGGTCTTTCAGGCAGATTGTTGACTTTGCCGCGCGTCATCAATATAGCGGCCTTGAATTGAGAGGCCTGCAACGCCAGATTGACCTGACCAAAGTAAAGGAGTTCACCCAGGATAAAGCCCAGACGCTGCGCATGATGGCGGATCATCAGCTGAAGTTTGTTGATCTGGGTTCTTCGGCTACCCTTCATTTTTCAGAAGCACAGGAACGAAAGAAGAGCCTGGATGACGGAAGGCGATTTATAGACCTGGCGCAGGAATTAAATTGTCCCTATGTGCGCGTGTTTCCAAACAACCTTCCAAAGGATCAGGACAAATCGGCTACGATGGATCTGATCATCAAAGGCCTCCTTGAGTTGGGTGACCACGCGAAGGGAAGCAAAGTAAGGGTATTGATGGAGTCGCACGGCGACCTCGTTCATTCCGATGACCTCGCAACGGTGATGAAAGGCGCGGAACATTCCAACACCGGCATGATCTGGGATGTGACGAACATGTGGACCATCACCCAGGAAGATCCAAAGCTCGTTTACCCCAAGCTGAAAAAATACATATACCACACGCATATAAAAGACGCAAAGAAGCTAGATGAGAAAATTACCTACACGCGTTTAGGGCAGGGTGAAGTTCCTATATTCGAAGCGATTGACCTGCTGATGAAGGGAGGATACAAAGGCTACTACAGTTTTGAATGGGAAAAACTCTGGCACCCGGAGTTGGAAGAACCTGAATTGGCGCTCGCAGACTACAGCGAAACGATGCGTAAGCACTACAATTAATTTCCTTTGATCAACACCTACTCGTCATCCTGATAAAATACGCGCTGATTGCTTTGTTATTTTTTTCTGAGATTCAACATCTGCTCGTAACAACATCACTGCAAATACCACAAGCCAAAGCATATAAGCACCGATGCAGATACGCTCCCACACCCCTATCAACGGGGTAGGCTCGTTGGTTTGAATACCGGGAGAATCTATTCCTGTCAGGATACCAAAAAAGAGCTGGATCACTATTGTGGAAATAGAATAGATTCGGAACGTCTTTCCAAATGCTGCAGAAGAAAAGCCCATGACCAGCAGCATAAGAGGAACCGTAATCATCGTAAAAACAATGTGCAATGTATCCGTGATTGTTCCACCACCGGCAGCCAGAGTTTCTCGTAAGTGCATTGGCGGCCATGCCAGCCCGACGAGTCCATAAACGATCAATAGACTCCCCGCTATTCGCAACGAACGGATTTCACCGGCTGACTTCCGCACACCAAGTCCAAATGCAGCGATCAACAGCGTATACAAAAGGCCTAAAGGAACCCATACCACCCTCGTCGGCGCACCAATGGCCGACAACTCGCTGACGGTCTGAGAAGCGGAACTGTATTCTTCCCACAGCATGGGAATAAAAATGTTCATTGCCGCGTACAGCAACGACGAGAGAATACCACAGATGAGCAATAACTTCCCTAGCATTTTTTATGATGCGTTATTCGTGACAAAGGAGAGTAATGTATTCAGGATAAAAAATGATCGACGTCATTTGGCAGCATGATTTGCATGATGTATCGCTGAGCTGTCTTCTTCCGAAAAAAATTGCACGTCCATCACTTCATTTTCTCTTTGACAAATTGCCCGGGAGAGCCAGGTCTGGAGTGTAGATAACGCCGAACGAAAGTTCATGCACATTGGCTCTCTCACAAGATTAAGTCAAGGAAATTGTCGTGTCTTGTTGCTTTATACCAGTCAACTCAATACTTGATTTCCACAATTCGGCCTGGTAGGCTTTGTTGTATGAGTCGGCAGATGATTTGATTACCTCTCCGTCTGAAAAATAAATTCCGTTTAACTGTCTCAGCTCTTTTCCAAACGCAAGATTTGCCAGCCTGCGTCCCGATGACGCGGGTGAATGGCTGTTCTTGCGAAAATATCTCATCACCGGCATGACATTATTCCATACGAAGCGAAGAGGTGCAGGATGGCTTTTCGCAAGACCGGTGCCTGGCGTTAATCCGGGGTCAAAAGCATTTACCCGAATGTTTTTGTCCGCCAATTTCTCGCTCAGGATGTATGTCGTCATTACGTTGCAAAGTTTGGAAGTTGAATAGCGCCTTTGTCCAACGACGGTTTCTTTTTCTGACGTTTCCCTCGGGAAAGCAAGTTCTTTTCCCGTTGTGAATAAGGGTGGCGCAATGCCTGTTTTTGTCGCGGGGTCGTGGGTGTCGCTGGCGGTAAATGTTATGCGTCCGTTCTTTTCCATGCAGGGCAACAGCAACAACGTCAAATAAAATCCCCCCAAATGGTTTGTTCCAAACGTGATCTCAAAACCGTCTTCAGTATACGCTGTCTTGCCGACGTTCTGCAAGCCGGCATTGTTTACCAACGCCGTTATAGAGGGATCTGGCAATTTCAGAAATGCCGCTTTAAAATCTCTGACGGATTGTAACGAAGCCAAATTCAACGGCAGGCAGATCAGGTTTTCGTGTGCTGTTCTTTTTTTGATTTTATGAACGGCTTCATTGCCCGCCTGAGCATTTCTGCACGCCAAAATAATTTGGTGACCAGGCGCAAGCTTGGCCATCTGCATGGCACAATCAAAGCCTATTCCGCTATTCGCTCCGGTGATGATGATCGATTTCATTTTCTTTTTGATTAACGGTGCAAAGTGCTTCGTTAAAAAATGAAATCATTTGCCATTTGGCAAAAAGTGTTCTAGCGAAGATTTTTTCTTATTCGGCTCAGGGAAGATTGTGTGATGCCTAAATAGGAAGCCAGGTATGACAGGGGGATCCTGTTGGCAAGTGTCGGGAATTGTGTAAAGAAGTTACGGTAACGTTCCGTTGCGTCTTCTGCCAGCATCGAACTTACCTTATTAACTTTTTCTATTAAAGCCTTATTCAAGATTTTATTGATGATGTCGTCCCAAATAAGAATGGTCATAGACAACTCTTTCATCGCGTCTTTTGAAAAAACTATGAATTTACAATCCGTGATGGCTTGTATGTATCCTAAAGAAGGGAGGTTTTGATTGTAGCTGTTGATGTCTACGATTAGATTATTTTCATCAATGAAATACTTGGTAATTTCGTCGCCCTTGTTGTTGCAGTGGCAAATTCTAATAACGCCCTCGGTTAAAAAAGCAACTTCTCTGGGAATTTTTCCCGCCTCCTGAAAATATTCATCCTTTTTTATTTCCCTGAAAACCCCTTTGCTTTTTATTAAATCGATCTGCTGCCGCTTTAAGTCGGCGAATTGAAGAAGATAATTTATCAGTTCTTTCATAGCGGCAAAATTGGTCAATGCTTTCACAGCGGAATTTGTCATACTGTCCCCGTTTGCAAAATCAAAACTAGGTAAAAAAAATTTTGCCACCACCGAACCCGCAATTGGATGTGGGCTGCAAGCTTGGCCTGGCAATGTTTGCGCGATTTCGTAGCGATCATTTAACTACCTAATCGTCCTGTCTTTCCAATTCTTTAGTCATTGCTTTTATAAATCCTGCCTTATCTTTTTTTACTGCTTTCAACATTGCCGTTCTGTCGTCGGATATAGTGAAATATTTCTCAGCCCATAAATTTATTTCAATCATTACTCCAGAACCCGTCATTGATTAGGTACTTTGTTAGCGGAGCGTTGATTTCTTTTTTTGCTTCTTTTTCTTCGCTTTTTCAAGATTTTCCTTTACTCTAAAGTTAACGAGTTTAGTAATCAAATTTAGGGGCATTGGTTTGTTCAACGGAAATTGAATGGTTCCTTTGCCTGAAGTCTTAAAAGAAGCAAAATCCTTATCTATCTTCTCAAGTGTACCTGGAACAGGGTAAAATCCAATATGATTTTTGTAAGCCGCAAAGTAAATCAAATACGTTCCGTTGAGATTGAAAGTGGGTATCCCATAGCTAATTGTTTCTTCAGCTTCAGGAACAACTTTTTTGATTGTCACCCGAATCTGTTCCAGGATTTCCTGAGTATCTAATGGAAACCTGGCAATGTATTCGTCAATATCTTTCGGCTTAGATGTCGTCATAAAATTATTTTATGTCAAGATCTTCGGTCTGTTGTAGTTCGCTCTAACGTTACAGCTATGATGATTTGGGATCAGCATACACTAACCTTTCCAACTGCACAAGCCACACATATTTAAATTTACAATTCGTGTCGGACTTTCCAAGTGCCACCAAACTTCCTTACCCGATGAAACCCCATTCATTCATAGCCGATGTTATATGCATTTTCATTTTTATAGCTTGGATGCCATGTTAGAAATACATAACTTTGTTAGAAATAAATAACACTATCATGAAAGCGAAAAATTTGGCAATTTCAAAGTTTTCTGTGGCGGCCTTTATTCTGGGTTTAATGAGCTTTTGGATATTTAAGACAACAAAGCCATTTAATGAATTCGCCTACGGCATTATAGGAGTCATGCTGCTAATAGTAGGATTTGTGATTTATTCGGGTATTCAGGCACTCAAGGATGCAAAATCAGGCCTGAACCCAGTAGATGAACTCTCGAAAAAGCTAACCCAAAAGGCTGCAGCCATTGCGTTTCAAATTTCGATTTATATGTGGCTTTTTGGCCTGTTTGCTCTGGACATGTTCCGTATCGATTCAGTAAACAAAGCCAAATTTGTTATTGCGATCGGCATGGTCGGTATGGCCCTCATTTTTCTGTTTACTCGCCTGTACTTTTCAAGAGTTGGAGTGGATGATAACCAGAATTAAAGAACTCCGCGCGAGGGATAACCTGACTCAGGTTGATCTTGCTAAGAAAGTTGGTGTGCGCAGGGAAACCATTGTTTTTCTTGAGAAGGGAAAATACAATCCCTCCCTTAAATTGGCGTACGATATTTCGAAGATATTTAAAATGAAAATTGAAGAGGTTTTCATTATGAAATAAACAGCAAGCAAAACATCGGGTACTAATTGCATAGATATCGGGCAAAGTACCGTTGAGCCGGTACTCGGAACGTTAGTAAACTTTCTAGGCGTGCGAAGAGTCAACACCCGTGGTCTTGCCAAGCTAACAAGTGCATGGTCACGGCCGCCGTGGCTTACAACATCAAAAAGCTCATCCGGTTATCGGCCGGAAAGACAGAGAGCATCACCAAGGCGGTGTGATTTTGATGCTAGCTGCTTGAGAACTTACGATACCGACAAGAATATGACTGGTAGTCACTTGGTGGAAACATGGACTGGCGGTGGACTGACATTTGATGCGTCTTACCCCGATTATGATACGACGTCTAATCCTTTCACGTTGGTGGCAACGGCAATGGGGCAACCTTATTATTTTCCCAGAGGTGAAGGATTTGCTGATGATCGTTTCCTTTTTAAGAATAATCCAACAAAGCAGTTAGGTGATAGGGTGGCGGACTTTGACTACCAATACAATACCAAAAACTATCCAACGAAAGCTATTGCGACGCCTTCATCGGGATCGACAATTGTAGTTAAGACAACTTTTGAATACGCAAATTGCGACTAATTTACTTTCAATAATCCGTATGCTGGCAGAAGTTACCGGATATTGTTGAGCTTGAAAATATTTGTCCGTGTAGTTTGGAGGTTAGATATATCGATACATCACGTGTCTCATTCAAGACTTCAGAATGTATTGAGATTTTTTGGCCAAGTTTTAAAATTGGATCATTGTCCTGGCAAAAGGAACTGAATGAGTAGAAGGAAAGAAATAGTTGGCTACAATGCTTAATGTATGAATCGTAGCTTTGGTTTGAGCGCTTGCCCTGTGTGGCGATGACTTCATACATAATGTTATGCATTCGTGCCTTTTTTAGTGTGTCAGATCTCCGGGTGGACGGGCATTCTGAGCTTTTATTTCCTTTGAGAATTTTTCCCACTCCCCGATCAATTCTCCATACTTTTCCGGTTCAGCTTCTTTTAGATCATGGATTTCCGCCAGGTCTTGAGATAAATTGTACAGCGCAAAATTTTCCTCGAGAAAAGGACTCGAAATATTGGTTATTTTCCAGACACCTTTTCGAATCATCGCACGATTATCGTGTTCCAGTCCAAAAACATATTCAGGTGAATGTACCTGTTCAATCTTGCCGGTTAAAAATGGAATCAATGAGTTTCCCTTGAGCGGATAGATAGAATGACCTTCAAATATTTCCGGATACTTTATGTGTGCCACTTCATAAAAAGTGGGAGCAATATCCATCAGCGTAACGAATACATCAGAAATTTTATTCTTTCCTTCAATGGTCGGGCCCGCTATGATCATCGGTGTGTTGATGCCCCCTTCCGTGGTGTATCCTTTGAAATATTTGAATGGAGAAGTTCCCGCTTCGGCCCATTCAGGACCATAGGATATGAATGAATTCGGTTTTCCCATATCACCATACTCAGTGTTAAAATATTCCCTGAGAAAGGGACCAAAATTCGGATTGTTGTAGAAATCTTCACCAGCGGCGCCATTATCGGACATAAATACAATCAGCGTATTGTCATACTCATCGATATCCTTCAGGTGTTGCACTAGCCTCCCAATGTTAAAATCAAGATTCTCCACCATCCCTGCATACAATTCCATTTTTCTGGACTCCTTTTTCTTTTCTGCCGTAGTCAGCGAATTCCAGGGCTTAACGTTTTTATGTAAGGGCGGCAGCACTGCATCTCTTGGAATCATCCCTGCATCTTTGAGGCTTTCCAGTCGTCTTTCCCGTAGCTTTTCATATCCGTCATCGTAGCGTCCTTCATATTTTCTCCAGTATTTTTCGTCCACTTGCAGTGGCCAGTGCGGTGATGTGTATGCAGCAAAAGCGAAAAAGGGTTTTTTGTCTGTTCTATTAAGATCGATATACTCGATAATTTTGTCAGTATAAAAATCAGTAGAGTAGTTCCCGCTTTTCCACTTTGATGACTTCCCATCTTCTGTGTACGGCGTGATCGGATACTCCGGATCGAATCCGTGATCGTTATAATGATTTCCGGCACCCAGAAGATTGACAAATGAATGTTCAAAACCTTTGCACGACGGATTTGACAGAGAGTCTGTTCCAAGGTGCCACTTTCCGGCCATATACGTATGATATCCTGCCTCCTTTAGCAATGCCGGAACCGTGGCTATTCGATTGGTCAATTTTCCCTCATATCCAAAATCGCCGTTGCTAAGGAACATGTTACCCATTCCCGCAATATGATTATCATTGCCCGAAAGCAACATAGCCCGGGTAGGGGCACACAGTGGAGAGGTGTGAAATCTGCTAAACCGCATTCCGACAAATGCCAAGTTATCTATATTAGGCGTTTCAATATCACCGCCATAGCAACCTAAATCAGCATATCCAAGGTCGTCTGCGACTAATAAAAGTATGTTGGGCCTTTCATCTACCTTTTGATCTTTGGAAGGATTTGAACAAGAAATAATACTTGACGAAAGAAATATTATCAATGAATACTTGATCAGAAAGTTTAGAGTCCAATAATCACCAATTTGTTTGTCGGTGTTTGAGAATACCATTGTAATTCGATAGTTCATTTTGGCTAAAGGTTCGTTACGATATTTAATGATATGATGCACAGCGTTAGTGTTGATGGCGCCTTGGGTTTTGGAAACGCGTCTCTGCCCACGTTGGTGATCGAAATTAAGAAAACTAAACTTCAAACTTACACATCACCCCAAGCTGGCATAAACATTTTTGTTAGCGGGTCGTTGTTCACTTCTATCTTAAATTGTCGGTCTATTCTTTGCAGTCTTGTGATTTAATTCATTTCCGTTTTTTATGATTTGAAATTTAGTCGTTTAAGGAGTCAATGCCCTGCTCTTTTAGTTTTTCAAGGTGGCCTTTCATCACTTTAACTTGATCGGCTGGATGTCCTTGCCAATTGTTAACTTCTCCGACAACTCTAAACGAATGTGTTGAACGATAAGACTTCGTCGGATTACCTGGGAATTTTTTGTCTGTTAAATCAGGGTCATCTTCAATTGGTCCTGTTGGTTCAACTAAATAAATCCTTTCCCGACCTTCGCCAAATGCAAGTTCGGCTCCCCAAATAGCAGCGTCCAACGTCGCAGTCAAGAAAATGTATTTCGCATTTTTTCTTTGTCCATAGTTCGAGTTGAAACCAACTTCGATTAGATCACCAACTTTTAAGTCACTCCTTGTTCCGTGAAAATAAGTCTGAGCAAAGGGTGTCGGGCCGTTTAATTTTTCTCTGTTTTGCTCCATTGTCAAAAGTTATGTTTAACACGGGTTTCACACTGGGCCGTGCCGGCCACGCGAAGCCTTATTTATTGGGCGCAGTAGATTCAAGTTGGCTTGAGTCATTGCTATTCTATATTATAAAATCTTGCTGCGTTATTGTAAAATATGTCTTGTTTTTGTTCTTCTGTCAAAAATGGGGCATTCTCGACATTTTTAATAGAAAGGGGAATAGCATCTTCCCAGGCCATCTGATCGGAGCCATACATGAGACGCTTTCCAAATCCTGCATCAATAAGTGATTCGAGATAGCTGTAAAAATCAGGAACAGGTCTTATCCAGTCAATTACTGCAATGTCAGCATATACTTGCGGATACACATTCATTATCGCCTTTGTTTCCTGCAACCAGGGATAGCCCATATGCATGAGTTGAATTTTCATGTTGGGATGCTTCACTAAAACCTCTTCTATCAATAATGGATTACCGAAATGGGTTCTGAATTTTGGACAACAGCTATAAGGCGTATTAGGAAAAGACATTCCTGTATGCAAGGCGACAGGTATTCCCATTCTTTCACAAATAGCCAGGTAAGGTTCGAATTCAGGATCTGCCAGTGTTTTGCCTTCATACTGAAGGCCAAGTTCTCCAAAAACACTAAACTTTTTTTCCTTAAAATACCGGATAAAACTTGCAGTATCCGGCAATGGACTATTTTGATTGTCCGGATAACTAAGAGCGGGAATGATCCTTTCAGGATCCGCTTTTTGAAAATTCGCGACTGTCGATAAATTTCCAGAGGCAATAGCCTTTACCACATTATTATCCCTAAGAGTAGTCAACATTACAGTAATTACCTCTTTATCATTCTTCCATTCAGGTATCTTTCCTGTTCTTGGATTGGGGCGAGGTTTCTCACCATCATCATTATGTAGCCATGCATGAAAATGGACATCAATGATTTTTCTTGGCGGAACTTGCTTTTGATCAGCACCGAAAAAAAGTGTACATCCGATGATAATACATAAAATCCGCATAAGAGAACTTTTAAAAGATAACAAATAAAAGTCTGCCCGGACTATTGCAGCGTAGAGTAGAGCCTGCCAACGAAGATAGATAAAATTATCTTGCATTGGCAGTGTCCCTGCATCAAAGCGTGCGGGAAGTTTTCCTTCACACGGCTTACCATTAGTGGTTCATCCTTTCGCTTTCACAAGCTGGCTAATATTCGGTCGGATGTCTGTGTACCATTCCTGTTTCGTACATGGCTCACGCCATCCCTATGACTCCGACAGATCCATCACAGCTGTTGCAGCTGTTGTAACCGTGATGATGACAGGCTTCATGCTCGTTGAAACACTAGCCGTCTGCCCGATACACTTAATGAAGCTACTATGGGTTCACGCCGTGCTGAATTACGGCTTCAGCATTCGCTTTGAAGAACTTCTAAGTACGCTTCACGACGCAAGTAGTCTTCATCACTACAATCCGAACAGTCTAAAATTGGTGAGCCTCTCTACTCACTCGAAGAAACACGCTTTCAAGGCGTACCAACGTTTAGTATATGAAGCGCGCCTGCACAATTTAGCAATTGTAACATAAGTTCGAAAGGCGTGATTCATATACAGTGTTGGCGGTTCGTACCGGTTAGTAGGACTGAATTAGTACGTCGGTCGGAATATTCAGCTTATCGTGAAGTTGCCGAATCATTTCCAGCGATAGCTTACGCTTCCTGCTCAGTATTTCACTCGCTCTGCTTTTGAGACCTACCACTTTAGCTAGGTCATTCTGAGTATAACCCAGTTGCTCCATTCGGAACTTGATGGCCTCTATTGGATCTGGTAAGTCAATCGGAAAGTGTTCGTTTTCGTATTGATCTATCAATATTCCTAAGATCTCAAGTTCGTCTCCTTCTTTAGTTCCCTTCTTAGCATCGAAAATTACTTCAAGTCTTTCTAGCGCTTGTTGGTAGTCCTTCTTCGTTCTTATTGGCTTCACATTCATAACCATCAAATTTTATTTGCATCAATCCGATCATATTCTTTATGCGTCCCGATGAATCGTATCCACATCATTTGATACTGAAAATTCACCTTTACTATCAGTCTATAGTTGTTCCCCTTTATATTGAAGACAATTCTATTATTCCCGAGGATACTAGCTGTGGGATACTCTCTTTTGATTTCATTAGCATTTCTCCATTCACCCTTTTCAGCTTCACGAAACCAGGATTTTAACTGTTGTTCGCTATCAGAGTGCTTCATCCAAAACTCTCTGAGGGTCTTCTTTGCAATTACTCTCAAGGATTAGTCTTTAGGCAAAGGTAAGTATTAGTTCCCGTATTGGGAAATATCTCCTTTCTTTCTTTTCGACTAAATTGAGGTATGACCGCCAACGAGAATGTATTGCCGAAGTGCAGGGAATAGAATTCCGTACAGCCCGGCTAACTGATGCTGAGTAAAGATAAAAAAGATGATGATATACACATTGGTAAATAGATAAGGTCAAGCTGGATATGCCGCCCAACAGAATTGCAAAAGTTGAAACACGGCTTCCGTCAGCCTGCATTTTGGCAATACTCATGTTAGCGGTTGTTTTTTGTACAATACATTGGTAATGTCAATAGAGAGAAAAAAGTCCTTCCTACAAAAAAGTTTTTGTCGCTATAGATATTTATATGTCCGGTTCCTTTGACCATTTCGGTGGTTGCCAGGTAAAGCTGTGGCTCAAACATGCAAGAATGCTGATTGTTAGCAAGTCAGACGACTGTAGGTTTCTTATATAATGCTCTCAGCATTAAAATTGTCCTTATCAGACCCCATCCAATCGTCAGCAAAAGAATTAAGATAAGGAGCAACCCTACATCCGGGGTAAAGTACAATGTTATTGGTATAGTTACGGCGTTACCCGGAAGCAATACTGCCATCAGATATACCGTCAACAATATATCTATAGCGGCAGGCATCATAATATAGCGCCATAGTCGGTTATTACGATGTGTGCCTGTATAATCCGGCCCGCGCCAGCGACGTAAATTTTTTGTTGACCGGAAAACGCCGATTCCAAGTAAAATAATAATTATTGTAAGTATTATGCGGATATTTTGTTCTATAAAATCTTCATATATGGGAGGACTTGGTGGTTTAATCCCCATATAAATCTCAGCAATACCAAAGCCCATTGAACTAAAAACTGAAAAGGTGGGGGGATAATCTATATTCATAAGCCATACAACACCGAAATGTTTCCCCGGTACCAGGAGTGCAAATGAGTGAAAGGCGGGACCTTCTCCATCGTGTCGTATTGCTGTATCTATAATATCGTAATAAGGGCCAACGAACCAGCCCATGGCATAATCTTTAACCGCATTTGCTTTAGCCGCGGGTTTGTGCATTTCATTTATTCCATTTGCTGAGAGAATAGAATAATTTCCATAACGACCTCCGTTGATCTGAGCTATTAAGTAATGTGTCATATCCTCGGCACTGGAATAGATACCTGACCACGAAGCAGCTGCTGCAGGCAAGGTTTTATCATCTACAACGGGGAACCCAAAAAAGGGGTAATGTCCGATCGCTGCATTATTTGCACGGGCATCCTTTTGTGATGTAAAAGAATGTTGCATATCCAACGGGGCTAATATTTTATTTTGGACATAAGATTCATAGGATTGTTCGGAGATCTTCTGAATAATCAAACCCAATATCCCATAATTAATGTTTGAATACTCAAATTTTTGCCCCGGAGCAGCAATTAGTTTCACATTAGTTAAACTGCGGACATACGTTTCCAATGAACTATTTCTCATATCCGTATTCGAGAACGGTTTATTTCCATCAAGCGTAGAAAAACCGCTTGTCTGGTTCAGAAGATGACGTACCGTAATTTGGGATGATGCCCCTGTATCCGCTGTGTGAAACCATGGTATATATTTTTGAACAGATTCATCAAGATTAATTTTGCCTTCCTCAACCAGTTGCATAATACAAAGCGCTGTGAAGGATTTTGTTACCGATGCCAGTAGAAAAGGCGTCTGCGGCGTTACTTTGCGCCCGGTATTATCTGCAGTACCATATCCTTTGAGATATACTTTCCGGTTGCCCTGTATGATGCCAACCGAAGCACCGGGAATCTTGTAGGCTTCCATCTGCTTCTGAATATAGTCATCTATTTTTTTGTATGTTAATGAATCAGGCCCCTGCCCAAATGTTATAGAAGAAAAACAAAAAAGAAATAATAGGGCTAAAATAACAAAGTAATAATGTTTATTTTGTTTCATCTCCAGCGTAATCTGCTTATTCAACATCAAAGGGATTGAAGAAAAAACAGAAAAAAATCTACGTTTAAAAATTTTCATGATCATATATTTTAATACAATAGTATTCTAAACGTTTTGCACGCTGGCTGTGCTTAGCTACTTTAAATAAAATTTACTCCCCGGCCGCGTCTCTATTTCTGGCTTTTGTGCCGATGCAGGACAGGGTTGTGTATTTACATCTCTCGAGTAAACTTCTTTTTTATTCGTCGCCATGTTCCGCTACCCTGCCGGCCCGGAGACACGGCTGGGAAAAAAAATTTGAGTACAATGTCAAATATTTTTTTAAAGTCACTTTACAATTCTGACTAACGTCCATAATATTAAGTCATAGATAATCCCAGTTGTTCATTAGTTAATCCAAATTTATCTATTTGTTTTCTGATTCGTTTGGCCAGACCGAGCTTTCTTTTTTCATCGAGGAAGAGATATTGAATTGGAGGTGTGTAAGGTGTTCTTTTAACAATCATATTCCAGATAATGACGGCCAGTTTTCTTGCGGTAGCGCTGACAGCTACGGTTCTTCCTTTTCTGAAGCACACTCGTTTAAAGAAGTTGGAAAGGTGAGTGTCTTTGAGATTGCCAATAGCATTGGCGGCATTTCTTAACGCGATCTTTAATCTATTGCTTCCTTTCGGTGTTTTGGTACTGAGCAATTTGCCACCGCTTATTTTATTGTTGGGTGCCAATCTCAACCAGGAAGTAAAATGTTTAGCAGTTTCAAATTTGGTAAAGCCTTCAGGCCCTACTTCACTAATAATACTTAAAACCGTGGCATGGCCCATACCTTCAATATTCATTAAATCAACTCCGCCAAAATATTGATAAGCCGCCTGGTTTAAGTCAATTCCGGTAATGGCATTCTTATTTAAGCGTTTATGTTTCTTATGGGAGGTTTGGAGTTTTTGCTTCTCCGGGTTGGTATTGATTTGCTGCTGTAAAAATAGGCTGATTCGCATTTCACATTCCGCGATTTTATTTTGCAGGAACTGGTAGGTTTCAAATTCCTGCCGCAGGCCAAATAAATAATCCTGCCTGTTATTTCCTTTTAATGCTTTGGCGATTTCCGTTTCACTTTTACGGCAATTAAAGTGGCGGTGTTTGGCAAGTTCTATGGGATTGAGGTTGCCCTGACAAATTGCTTCAATAATTTTCAAACCGGTCAACCCGCATACATCTCTTACCACAACATCCAGTCTGAAGTTGAGCAGCTTTAAATACTTCTGCATTTTATGAGTAGCTTGAACTGCCAGATCAATCCAGTTCTGCCGTTGACGACAGTAGGTTCTTAGTGCTTCAATTATATCATCGGGAAGAAAACTGCCGGTGAGCAATCCAATGCTGTGGAGTTTTTGTATCCAGCGGGCATCTTTGACATCGGTTTTTTTGCCTTTAATGTTTTTGGTGAACTTACCATTGTAAAGGGTAACTTCAAAACCATGTTTGATTAATTCAACATACAGGTTTTGCCAATAGCTTCCGGTGCTTTCCATGGCAACGGATGTAATGCCATGTTGTTTGAGATGCAAACAGATTTGTGTTAAGTCGTCTGCGTAAACACCGAATTCTTTTACGTCATTTTCCTGTTGGCCTGTGGCTACAAAATGAGAGCGGCTGCCGATGTCAATACCGGCACAGTGAGGATGGATAATATCCATCGTTAATTTTTTCTTTGTCATGATAAAATAGATTTTAAAATGACTCCAAGGGAATGTAGCTTTAAGTTGTAAATATTCTGAACGGGCTCTCCACAAAGGGGGCTCCACTGAAATTATCACATCCCGGTGCTTAGTACACCGGGAATTTACATTCCAACCAGAATGACGCACGGGCTACCATGCGCCAATGCTTAAAAGAGTCTTGCAAAGAATCGTCTTAAAATTAAGAGAGAAAGTCTGTAACGGAACCTGCCGTTAGCACTGGAAATTATTTTCGTTTCGGAAAATGTGGAATAACCGCTAACGATTGAATATACTGCGTGCCTCTAACTCGAAGCTCCTTCAGTCCAATCTTGCTGCTACAATTTAAAACTCCGTCCGTTCAAATCAAAGCACAAGGCATGCAGTATATTTTGTGTTGGCGGTAGTTTGCCTACTCTGCACTTTGACAAATATTCCATTTCCTTCTCTCGTTGAACTGAGTTCTTAGAAGGTCAAGTTCTTTTGATTTCTCAGTCAGCACTTTTGGATCAATTCCAGTAGAAATCTCGTCTTGAAGTCTTAGTAGTTCGTCCTTTCTTACGTGCTTGTCAAACTT
>DASUGQ010000026.1:0-6052 GCA_036273935.1 Cyclobacteriaceae bacterium
GTTTGTCAAAGCTGCTTTCGGTCAAAACTAGCCAGAAAAAGGCTAATTAAAAATGAACGAACTTTTCTTAACAATTCCTTAACCAGCGGTAGCCGTCATAAAGTTTCACCCCCACCGGATTTATAAAAAGGGAAATTTCTCTTTGAAGTAAGCGATGTACGCCTTCAGATTTCCATCAAACGATTGTCTCCATTCTTTCCACAGTTCCTCCTGGCTCGACTGGTAGTGAATAAATGACATGAAGTAGGCATTGTTCGGAAGTTTCACCTTGAATCTGGCAGAGGGTTTCTTCCCTGAAGAAAAATCAAGCGTATCCATGGTATCCACTATTCTTCTTATCATGGCTTCTTTTAACATGGTCTTTTCCGCCAAAGGTTCATTCACCATGGATTGGTAAAGACTATCCAGCAATTTTGTTCCATGAAGAATATGCTTCACATACGTTGTATAGTCTTTATCATCATCAATAAACTCCGAAAATTGATGGGACTGTTCTCCAAACCGATAAATAAGGAACGCTTCCGCCCCTCGGTCTCCGATAAAGGACGCAAGGTTCTCATTGAAGTTTACGCTGTCCTTCACAAAGATCGTAGCATGAACCATCTCATGAATGATCAGGCTGGCCAGTTCTCCATCACTTTTTTCCAGCATGTCACTCAAGATAGGATCCGTAAACCACCCGAGTGTTGACCATCCACCGGGATTCCGGACGCTGACATCCCAACCCTCATCCTCCAATTTCTGGGCTAATGCAAAAGCATCATCTTTATCAAAATAACCTTTGTAGGGAACAGTACCAACGATGGGAAACTTCCATTCCTTGGGTTTGAGTTGAAATGGCTCACTGGCTGTCACCACCCACATTATTTCTTTACCCTTCTGATCGAAAAGGGTTTTGTAATTCTTTGTGTCTTTTAATCCCAGGGAGTCGATCGCAAACCTTCTCACTTCTTCCACGAGTAATAGCTTTTGCCGCAATGTGTCTGGAAAAGAAGCATCCTCCAGGAATTCTTCTACAGGTCTTGCATTCCAAACTATAGCGAGTTGTCCCCGCGCCTGTTTAACGCCGTAACGAATCAACCTCCAGTTCATGAGGGCAAGCACCAATATTAAGGCAATGGCGACCAATAGTATTTTCCTAATGATTTTGCTTACCCGTTTGTTCATTTCTCAAAAAGTCAATAAACTACACAAATAAATGACTTCGCTGAATATCAAGTTCTGACAATTCATGTCTTAATGGATCCTCCCACCTTTTTATTTTAAATGATGATACCGTAATTTGAGCAAATCTTTGTAGACAATACTTTAAACAGATTTACAACCACACCATTATGAGCGACGCAAAAGAAAAACTTAAGGCCCTTCAATTAACCATTGATAAACTCGAAAAGACTTACGGTAAGGGTACCGTAATGAAATTAAGTGATGATAAAGTTGTTGATATTCCGGCCATCTCAACCGGGTCTTTAGGATTAGATATAGCCCTGGGCATAGGAGGAATACCAAGAGGTCGCGTTACTGAGATATATGGACCTGAATCTTCTGGCAAGACAACCCTGACTATGCATTGCATAGCGGAAGCACAGAAAAAAGGAGGCATGGCCGCATTTATCGATGCAGAGCATGCCTTTGATAAATCCTACGCGGAAAGGTTGGGTATTGACACGGAGAATCTTCTCATCTCTCAACCAGACAATGGAGAGCAAGCGTTGGAAATTGCTGACCACCTCATTCGTTCAGGTGCCATTGATATTATCGTTATTGACTCAGTAGCTGCCCTTGTACCCAAGGGAGAACTCGAGGGAGAAATGGGGGAAAGTAAAATGGGTCTGCAAGCCCGCTTAATGTCTCAAGCGCTTAGAAAGCTCACAGGTACCATTAGCAAGACGGGTTGCGCTTGCATTTTTATTAACCAGTTGCGCGAAAAGATTGGTGTCATGTTTGGAAATCCTGAGACGACAACTGGCGGAAATGCACTGAAGTTTTATGCTTCCGTCAGACTTGATATCAGGAGAATTGGCCAGATCAAAGAAGCGGCAGACGACATTACCGGCAATCGTGTTAAAGTAAAAGTAGTGAAGAACAAAGTAGCGCCACCATTCAAAGTCGTTGAATTTGACATTATGTATGGAAGAGGTATCTCAAAGGCGGGGGAGATTATCGACCTTGGTGTGGAACTCAACATCATTCAAAAATCCGGATCATGGTTTTCATATGAAGGGAACAAACTGGGCCAGGGAAGAGATTCAGTTAAACAACTGATTGAGGACAATCCCGAACTTCTGGATGAACTGGAAAGAAGAATCAAAGAGAAAATCACCGGGGTAGAAGGCAAAAAAGTGTTGGAAGAAAAGGAAAGTTAAACACGATCTCAAATGCTATTGACCCGGTAAATAGTCAACCATTTTTGGCTATTTACCGGGTCGGCGAATGGCGCTAAGATCTGATCGCCGCCACCGGATCCATTCGGGCCGCGATGAGTGCAGGGACGAATCCGGAAACAATTCCAATTGATGTTGAGACGCCCAGTCCCAGCACGATATTTCTGACAGTTAGAAGAACCTCAAGATTTCCCATTGGGATAAAGGTTATCAGATAAACCAGCATCAACCCTGTAAGCCCTCCGATCATACTAAGAAAAATAGCCTCAAACAAAAATTGGAAAAGGATAAAGTAATTTTTTGCTCCCATCGATTTCTGGAGACCAATGATGCTTGTCCTTTCCTTTACTGAAACGAACATGATGTTGGCAATTCCAAAACCACCAACCAAAATTGAAAATCCACCAATTATCCAACCGGCAAGACCTACGATGTCAAACAAATTCCCAATGACATTTAAAAGGGCTTCGGGTCTATTTAAAGCAAAATTATCTTTTTCATTAGGCCTTAATCCTCGCTTGACGCGCATTAAACCCCGGGTTTCGTTTTCCAATTCAACAAGGCCTATATCGGTTTCCTTTCCCTTTAATCCTATTGTTGACTGAACTTCCCACACACGACCTGTACCTGTCGAATATATTTTTCTGAACGATTGATAAGGTATAATAACATTGTAATCGTTGCTGGTGAATCCCATAAAACTCTGACCTTCCTTTTTAATAGTGCCAATGACACGATATTTAATGTTCCTGATCTTGATGTCTTTCCCGATCGGCACTTCTCCATTAGGAAACAAGGCTTGTGCAACTTCATAACCGATGATGGCAACATTCCTCCCGGATTCAATTTCATCCGCCGTAAGGTACCGGCCTTGTTCAATCTCGATTTCAAAGAGTTCATCATAGCCCAGGGAAGCGCCTTGTAGGTCGATGTCACCAATGCCATTACTGCCGCGTTTAATTATCTGATTTCCCCTTCCTGAGAAAATCGACACTGTCTCTATGTTCTTTAGATTTGCTTCCAGGAATTTGTATTCTTTATAGGACGAATTTGGTCGTCTTATATAATCCCACCATTTGTATTCCTCTCCACCTTCAGGGAGAAAGGGCATTTTTTGAAGATAGATAACTCCCGTTCCAAGAAAATCCAGGCTGTCCTTAATATTCTTCTCCAGTGAATCAACAAGAGTAAGCACGGAGATGATGGCAAAGATTCCAACGGTGACACCGAGTAAGGAAAGGATTGTTCGCAAAAGATTAGCACGCAAGGCCTTCCATGCAAAACGGAAACTTTCAAAAATCTGGAACAGTGTCTTCATCCTTGATCCCGGCCTTACAGTTTTAGTGGGTTTGTCGTCATTTCTCGTTTCAAATTACGCATCAATAGACTGTTATCCCCTGTTTTTGTTACAAACAGATAAAAGATCACACATCATTCGCAAATCTGGAATATTGCTTTATTTTTGCAACCTTGTTTAAAAAAATTACCCTTAATTGGGAAAATTACGCAGTTTTTATTATGAAGCTATCTGAATTCAAGTTTGATCTCCCTGCCAACCTCATCGCCTTAGAACCTTCCGAGAACCGTGATGAATCGCGCTTGATGGTTGTCCATAAAGAAACAGGTGAAATCGAACACAAGATATTTAAGGATGTAGTGGAGTATTTCAACGAGGGTGATATCCTGGTTGGAAATGATACAATGGTATTTCCTGCCCGTCTTTATGGCCGGAAGGAAAAGACCGGAGCAAAGATTGAGGTATTTCTGCTGCGTGAACTCAACGCTGACATGCACCTTTGGGATGTTCTTGTTGATCCGGCAAGAAAGATTCGCGTTGGCAATAAACTCTATTTTGGAAACGGCGACCTTGTTGCTGAAGTGATTGACAACACAACCTCTCGCGGGAGAACGATCCGGTTTCTCTTCGATGGAGATTCTGAAGCATTTGACAAAGTTGTTGAAACGCTCGGAGAAACCCCGCTTCCAAAATACATTAAACGCAAGGTGAAACCTGAGGACAAGGAACGCTTCCAAACGATTTATGCGAGAAACAAAGGCGCTGTCTCAGCACCGACAGCAGGCTTACACTTTACCCGCCAATTGTTGAAGCGCCTTCAGATCAAGGGCGTGGATATGGCCTACATCACCCTTCATATCGGGCTGGGTACTTTCCGCCAGGTAGATGTTGAAGATTTGACGAAGCATAAAATGGATTCTGAAAACTTCGTAGTCGGTCCCGCAGTTGTAGACGCCGTCAATAAGGCACTTGATAATAAACGCCGGGTGTGTGCTGTCGGAACCACCAGTATGCGCGCCCTCGAATCGGCGGTGTCGGCAAACAATCGATTAAAGGTAAGAGAAGGCTGGACTGATAAATTCATCTTCCCTCCTTATGACTTTAAGATCTGCAATGCCATGATCACCAACTTCCATATGCCGGAGTCAACCTTATTAATGATGGCGTGCGCGTTCGGTGGATATGATCTGATAATGGAAGCCTACAAAGTTGCCAAAAAGGAGAAATACAAATTCCTGACTTACGGTGACGCCATGCTGATTATTTAGAATACACATCAGAGTTTTGTTTTCCCTGCATGTTATTGCTATCTCACATAGCTGACTCCATAATTTGACAACGCCTTAATGAATCTTAAGGAATATGCTCTCATAGTAGCTGGCGGAAAAGGCACTCGCATCAAAAGCAGTCTCCCCAAGCAGTTTCTGATTTTAAATGGGCTGCCGGTACTGATGCATACCATCAACGCTTTCCTGTCGTATTCGGAAGATCTGACTATTATTCTTGTTCTTCCCGGGGACGATTTTGAAACGTGGGAATTGCTTTGCAAAAAATATAATTATCACAAAAACCTGATCATTCAGAAAGGAGGAGACACGCGCTTTCAGTCTGTAAAAAATGGACTGGAAAAAATTGAGGGAGAAGGGTTGGTTGCCATACATGATGGCGTGCGCCCACTCATCAGTCCTGATATCATCGGCGCTTCATTCAGACTTGCAGCAGTCCATAAGTCTGCCGTTGCTGCTGTGCGCCTTAAGGAGTCAGTCAGAATTACTGATCAGGACAACACAAAGGCAGTTGATCGCTCAAAGTTCAGACTCATCCAAACGCCACAGACTTTTCTCGTCTCGTTAATTAAACAAGCTTACCAGCAAAAGGAGGATCTTTCGTTGACCGACGATGCGAGTGTTGCGGAGCGGGCAGGGCATACGATTTCATTATTTGAAGGAAGTTACTCAAACATTAAAATCACAACGCCGGAAGACCTTATTGTTGCCGAAGCCCTTTTAAAACAAAAGAGCTGATCGAAATTGATCAGCTCCTGTCTTTACGAATTGTATCAAAAAAGATTAATATTCATCTTCATTAAAAAAGAAATCTTCCTTTGTTGGATAATCTGGCCATATTTCTTCAATACTCTCATAAGGCTGGCCATCATCTTCCAACTCCTGAAGATTCTCGACCACCTCTAAAGGAGCGCCGGAACGGATGGAATAATCGATTAATTCATCCTTTGTTGCCGGCCATGGGGCATCTTCCAGGTATGACGCTAATTCAAGTGTCCAGTACATATTACTCCTTAATTTTCCGCAAAAATAGAATTTAATTAATCAAAACAAACACCCCTCATTCTTTCTTTACGACCGCTTGA
>DASUGQ010000027.1:0-3826 GCA_036273935.1 Cyclobacteriaceae bacterium
AAGGCCACTCTTTCTACATCTTTTATGTTTCCATCGGCGGCACTTAAGGAAACAAGATTCCGGAAATGTTGCAATCGGATAGGGTCTAACATGATCTGAACAGTTTAAGTTTAAAAATTTGCTTTAACGTTAGCTTAAAAAATAGTAACTGAAAACCATCAATATCACAAAGCTGGTCGAAAATAATGTTTTCATCTGACAGTTCAAAACAAATAGCTCAGGGTTTAAAGCAAATTCATATGGACCCTGGGAAGCCAGCCGTTCATTCGATTATCGTGGTTGTCGTGAACGAATCAACCTTTGCATGAAGACTCGCCAACGCACCCTTCGGCACCATCCTCATGAATTGTGACAATCATTTTTATTCCAGACTGCCTCAGACCTCGGCAATTTATCAACAGATCGTACCTGCGGTTTCCCTTGAACAAGGCCATCTGGCGTCCGCAAAAAATCACTGTCAATGGAACAAATAAATTGGTATATTTTACGGTTCTTTTTAACGATCAAACGAATCATGATAAACAGACGAAAATTTATCCGGCAGAGCGCAACTGGATTAGCCAGTCTTACCTTGAGCCAGGGCTTTGCCAACATCATCATTCCTCAACAAAAGGAAAAACTTGGCGTCGCGTTAGTAGGTCTTGGTTATTACAGCACGGATCTCCTCGCACCAGCATTGCAGTTGACAAAACATTGCCAACTCGTTGGCATCGTGACGGGAACGCCTTCCAAAGCTGAGACCTGGAAGCAGAAGCACAATATTCCGGATAAGAACATTTACAATTATCAGAATTTTGATACCATCGCCAACAATCCTGACATCGATGTGATCTACGTTGTGCTCCCACCTTCCATGCATGCCGAATATTCCATACGGGCCGCCAAAAGTGGGAAACACGTTTGGTGCGAGAAGCCAATGGCCATTAGTGTTGCGGAATGTCAGAACATGATCGACGCGTGTAACAAAAATAAAGTGAAGTTGAGTATAGGTTATCGCATGCACCATGAGCCGAACACTCAAAAGCTTATTCAATTCAGAAAAAACAATACTTACGGAAAGGTAATCAAGGTTGAGGCAAAGGCTGGCTACTTTGATCCCCGGACGGATCATTGGAAACAAAAAAAGGCAATGGGTGGCGGTGTGATGTACGATATGGGTGTCTATCCCTTGAATGCAACACGGTATAGCACCGGACTTGAACCCGTCACAGTGGTGGCGCACCAGTCAACGACCCGGCCTGAAATTTATAAAGAGGTCGAAGAGACCATGGCCTTCGAACTGGAATTTCCGGGTGGCGCCACTGCATCCTGCGAAGCAAGCTTTGGAAAAGGGATGAATGATCTAATGGTAACTTGCTCTAAAGGCTGGATGAAGCTTTCGCCCTTCTCGGCTTACAATGGCATCAACGGTGAGGCCAGTGATGGATTTAAATTCAATGCCCCGATTGACAACGAGCAGGCTAAACAGATGGATGATGACGCGTTATCTATAAAAAACAACAAGCCGGTATTGGTTCCGGGCGAAGAGGGACTAAAGGATATCAGAGTTGTTGAAGCTGTATATCGTTCCGTTGCTGAGGGGAAGAAAGTGAAGATTTAATTGGAGCATAACCGCGCTTCAATTCGTGGATGAATTTTGTTCCAACGCGACAATGTAATATCATAATTCCTGACTTCTACAACGGTTGCATTTGGTTTTATTTTTCCTTAAACTGAATAGGAAAATTACTAACCCCAACTCACGTTGAATAGTCCAGCCTATTTTGGTCAGACCGCAAGAACAGATTTGTGGTGGATCAGGCCACTATTGATATTTATTGGCCTTTCATCGTTCATTGTGTACGCCACGTGGGCTGCCTTTCAGGGTGACCACTACGCGGTAGGCCCATACCTTTCTCCTTTTTATTCGCCGGAAATATTCGGCAACTCTCCGCATAGCTGGTTCGGGCCTAAGCCAAACTGGTGGCCTAATTTACTACCTTTTTCCCCGGCACTATTAATCCTTTGGGCTCCGGGAGGAATGCGACTGACCTGTTATTATTATCGTGGCGCCTATTACAAGTCCTTCTGGGCAGATCCTCCCGCATGCGCCGTATCTGAGCCTCGAAAATCTTATCGCGGCGAAAACTCTTTCCCCCTGATTCTGCAAAACGTCCATCGTTATTTTATGTACCTGGCCGTGTTGTTTGTTTTTGTATTGATTTATGATGCTTGGAAGGCTATGTGGTTTATCGATTCTGCCACAGGAGAAAAAAGTTTTGGCGTGGGCGTTGGTACATTAGTCCTTGCGTTAAATGCCACCCTTCTCGGAGGATATACTTTCGGCTGTCATTCATTCCGTCATCTCGTCGGTGGAATAAAGGATCGCCTCTCCGAATCTCCCGTACGAAAAAGAGTTTATTCCTGTGCAAGTTGTCTTAACAGAAAACATATGATATGGGCCTGGTGCAGTTTATTCAGCGTAGCCTTTTCTGACATTTACGTGCGCTTATGTTCTATGGGTATTTGGACTGACTGGCGAATATTTTAACGATGCAATATCAGAACTTTCATCACGATGTGTTAGTAATCGGGTCAGGTGGCGCCGGATTACGTGCTGCCATTGAAGCATCCTCAAGCGGGGTCAAAGTTGCCATCGTGTGTCGTTGCCTGCTGGGCAAGGCGCACACGGTAATGGCAGAAGGTGGTGTTGCTGCAGCACTGGCTAATGTCGATGACCGGGACAACTGGAAAGTTCATTTCACCGATACGATGCGGGGTGGACAATACCTGAACAACTGGAGGATGGCGGAACTCCACGCGAAAGAAGCGCCCGATCGTGTGAAAGAACTTGAAGCCTGGGGAGCGGTATTCGATCGAACTGATGATGGCCGCATCCTCCAACGCAATTTTGGCGGTCACAAATACCCACGTCTTGCGCACGTCGGTGACCGAACGGGTTTAGAATTGATACGAACACTGCAGGACTACACCATTCATCTTGGCGTGGATATCTTCCAGGAATTTACAATCGTAAGCCTGCTGACTAATGACGGAAGAATTTGCGGTGCATTAGGTTATGATCGCGAAAAGGGACTTTTCAAAATATTCAAGGCAAAGTCTGTAATACTGGCCACAGGTGGCATGGGCCGTATTTATAAAATATCAAGCAACAGTTGGGATTGCACAGGAAGTGGCATTTCACTTGCCTACCACGCCGGTGCTGAACTCATCGATATGGAGTTTGTCCAGTTTCACCCAACCGGAATGGTATGGCCGCCCAGCGTTCGTGGATTGTTGATAACGGAAGGTGTACGCGGTGAGGGCGGTGTCCTGAGAAATAACAAGGGAAGGCGGTTCATGTTTGATGACGTTCCTGAACTTTATCGCGGTCAAACCTCCACAGACGAAGAGGAAGGATGGCGCTACACACAAGGCGACAAAAATGCCAAACGGCCACCTGAACTGCTCACCCGCGATCACGTTGCGCGATGCATTATGCGGGAGATCAAGGAAGGTCGGGGATCACCGCATGGTGGCGTATTTCTTGACATCGCCTGGATCAAAGAGAAACTTCCGAATGCCGCCGAGCACATCAAGCGCAAACTTCCCAGCATGTATCACCAGTTTAAAGAACTGGCTAATGTCGATATAACCAAAGAGCCCATGGAAGTTGGCCCGACGACCCATTACATCATGGGGGGCATTAAGGTCGATGCCGACACACAGATGACGACAACACCTGGTCTCTTTGCAGCCGGCGAATGTGCCGCAGGACTGCATGGGGCAAATCGGCTGGGCGGCAATTCTTTATCTGACTTGCTTGTGTTTGGAAAACGAGCCGGTG
>DASUGQ010000028.1:0-40314 GCA_036273935.1 Cyclobacteriaceae bacterium
CCCGGCACGATAGTTTTGTCAAGATCCACGGCCAGAAAGTACTTTGGCGAGCAAAGCCCCATTGGCAAGCTGCTCGATTTTCGTGGAATTTTTAAATTTGAAGTCACAGGTATCTTTGAAGATTTCCCTGCAAACAGCCATATGAAAATGGACATGATGGGTTCATTTGAAACGTATGCCAGCTATGCAGGTGAGCGTGCAACGACTTCATGGAAATGGGATGCCTATTACACTTACCTTTTATTACGCCAAAAAGAAGATGCTGCGGAAATTGAGAAGGCACTTCCGGCCCTGATCGAGACACAGACCGGCACTTGGTTGGAGGAGTCGAACCAGGAAATGAAGTTATCCCTTCAGCCGCTGGTTGACATTCATCTGTATTCTGCATTTAAAAATGAAATGAATGTGAATGGCAACCATAAAATGGTCTATTATCTATCCCTGATTTCTTATTTCATCATCATCATCGCATACATCAATTATGTGAATGTTGCGACGGCAAAATCGCTTGAACGGGCCAAAGAAGTTGGCATAAGAAAAGTGTTAGGAGGTTACCGCCTGCAATTAATGATGCAATTCCTTTCGGAGTCGTTCATCATAAATGGGTTGGCAGTCCTGATTTCAATTCTCGCTGTCTATTTAGTTGTTCCGCTTTTCGCTGAATTGTGGGGTCGCGACATCAAAGCATCCATATTGGTGTCATCGGAATTTCTCAGTCTGCTTGCCGGGGCTCTTATCATTGGAACAGTACTTTCCGGTTTATACCCTGCCCTTGTGTTGTCCGGATTCAGGCCAACGGAAGTATTAAAGGGAAAACTGGCGGGCTCTCCCCACGGCGGTTTGCTCAGGCGCGGGCTGGTCATCATGCAGTTTGTTGCTGCGATCACGTTGATCATTTGTACCTATGTTGTCCATCATCAGATACAGTTCATGCGGACCGAGGCGCTAGGTTTTAACATGGATGAAGTGTTGGTCCTGAAAGCTCCTTTAAAGAAAGACACACTTTACGAACAACAGTTGAGTACTTTCAAAGGAGCTGTTTTGCAATTACCCCAAGTGGCAAGTATGACAACCGTTAGAGAAGCGCCCGGTGCGCCCATAATAGAATATGCCAATGGGATCAGGAGGCTTGGAACGGGGGAGGATGAAATGAATCAGTATCAGATTATTTCAGTCGACGAAGATTTCATGGATGTGTTTGATCTTTCCCTGGCCGCAGGAAGAGCGTATCGTGATTCTGACCCACGGGATTATTCTGTGATCATGATCAACGAGAGAGCCAGTGAATTACTTGGTTTCAGAAGTCCCGAGGAAGCCATAAATCAAAAGATCATCTGGCCAAACGACACGATTACCATCATCGGTGTTCTGCAAAACTATCATCATGAAACCTTAAAGTTTCCCCTCTCACCAATCCTGTTCCCGCTCGATCCGGGGCATGGCTCTTTTATTCCTGTCCGGCTCATGGGGGGAAGTCCCTCTGAAACGATCGCCCGGTTGGAGGAGTTATATAAGGAGCATTTTCCTGGTAATCCTTTTAATGCCTACTTCCTCAATGATCACTTTGAACAACAATACAAAAGTGATGTTCGCTTTGGCGAAGTCGTTGGAATATTTTCGTCGGTGGCGATCATCATTACCTGTCTGGGGTTGTTTGGTTTGTCTTCCTATACCGTTGTCCTTCGGATGAAGGAAATTGGAATTCGTAAAGTTCTTGGCGCATCAGAAAAAAGCATCATTGGCTTGCTCTGTAAAGATTATACCTTATTGATAGTCGTGGCGATTATTATCGCCATACCACTGGCCTGGTATGTCATGAATGGATGGCTGGAGAATTTTGCCAATAAGGTTTATTTAAATATGTGGCTATTCATACTTCCCAGTATGGCCGTTATTTTGATAGCGTGGATCACCATCAGCAGTCACGTATTTCGGGCTGCCGCATCAAATCCCATTGATACCATCCGGCATGATTGATCATTGGTTGGTCATCAGGATATATAGTTAAATTCCCTGAACAGTTACCAGCCTGCGGTTCTGCTCTTCTTGCTCAACTGGAATGTACGTGTGATATTGAAACCAAAACGAATACCGCCGTCCCAGAAATCATCAATTGTTTCTGTCACCATGATTCTTTCCATCATCCCCACAGAATTGGTAAAGACCAACTGGAACACGTGGCCTCCCGTTTCAATGTCGATGCCAAATCCGATAGCATTGTAGAACGGGCTATCATCTTTCTCATTTAAACGCGGGTAATATTCGGCATGGATGGCCACACTGCGTGTGATCTTTGCGCGAAGACCCAGACCAAGAGCAATGATATCATTTGAGGTAATGCTTTCATCGACCCGATTGCGGTGGACCCATATTGGCGCAACCTGAAAGGAGAACGAGGAGAATTTACGCGCGATCAAAGCCTGAAAGGCGTAGGAGAGACGATCAGAAGAACTGTATCCCTCAGTCGATACATCTTTCAACGTCATGTATTGGGTACTACCCAGCAGGGTCATGGTAAATGGAAAGCTGTTTGCTCCTGTAGCTTGCCGGAGAATTTTGTACTTGAGGTACATATCGTATGACTTATCCCATGAACTTCGCCCAACGCCAACACCGAGTTCATCGGTGATGCCGTATTCAAGGCCGAGCCGTATAGTCGACGCATCGAGTCCCCACAATTCGTACGAACCCGAATTCACCGGTCCGAAACGGTGGGAAATGATGAACTCGAGGTTTCCTGCAGGTTTGGTTTCGATGGAATGCCCGTTGACAACACGTGTACCTTTGAAAGTCTGGATCACATAATCGGTTTCATTGGCCTGGCTTTTTTCCAGGTCACTCAGCAAATCATCCTGCGCGTGTGCTGAAACAAACAGGAATAAGCCTAGGACAAAAAGGAAGTGTCGCATAAATTATTTTTTCATTGTTTTTTGTAATTCATATCTACTGTAATCTCAATTTCTTCCGAGACATTCTTCCAGAGGATCTGGGGAATGACGATTCCATAGTCTTTGTTTAGGACCTTGAACTTTGTCTTTATGATAAGGTTGTTGTTTTTCACTTCCAGGGTGCCGGGAACGTCGACCTCTTTGACAATTCCGTGAATGGTTAACTTTCCACGAGCCCGCACACTCTGAAGTCCCGCGGCGCTGAGCGAATATCCTGTCACCTTTCCTGCAAAAGTCGCCCGGGGAAATCGATCCGACTCCATGTATTTGTCATTGAAATGTTGTTGCATAAGTTTCTTTTCAAACTGAAACTCCTTGATGGGCACTGAAAAGGCGATCGTGCCATTGTCGGCACTGAACAGGCTGGTCACCGTATTATTATCAGCCTTGATGTTTTCAACAGGGGCCTGTGAGAAAAAAGTAATGAAACCGTTTTCGGAAACATACCGCTGAGCACTCACCGGGAAGAGGACCCCCAGGAAAAAAATGGTGATCAATGATCCTTTATACATTCCATCATAATTTTGGGTCCAAGTTTATACCCATTACACTAAAAAAACAGACTTCGTTGCCTGAACCAATATTTTTGATCGCTTAAATTGGACCTTAGTGTGCGATAAAAAGTAATGAAAGCCTTTCGCCGGACAATAAAAAGAACAGCATACGCAGTCCAAAAAATTAATTAAGCGAATATAACAATTAATTTTAATGGTTTTTGTCACGGCTGCGACTTAATCGTCGCAATGAGTCCCCACATGATAGTTCAGGAGAGTAACGTAATTCTTTTTTTATTCCTTCGGTCATTAATCCATTAACATAGCATTTATGAAAATCCTTTGGTCTTTCTTAATCACATTTTTGATCGTGCTCGTCCGACTGGTTCAGGCACAAGTTCAAAATGACACCAACACGCCACTTCATGCACTTCAGCCAGACTACAAAACAATCTATGGCACAACGAGCCCTGAGGATGTTAAGAAGGTTTTGGATCGGATCTATGCCTACCTCAATGATGTTACACCTCCCCAGATAATCAATGCAAAAACCGGCGCCGTAATTACCGACATGAAGAAACCTGAGAAGGACGCGATACTCAAGCCTGGAGATTTTCGATTGACAAGTTACGAGTGGGGCGTTACCTATGGAGCTATGCTCATGGCTGGAGTGGTGACCGGCGACAGAAAGTTTACTGACTATACGGTCAAGCGTATCATGTTCCTTAGTGAAGCATCAAGGTATTTTGCTGCGTTCTCCAAACAATTTCCGGATGCGCCGAATCCATTGCGGCAAGTTCTTTATCCCCACGCACTGGATGACGCTGGTGCTGTTTGTGCCGCAATGATCAAGGCCGAGCGCGCTGGCCTCAATACTGGCGTCCGCCCCTTGATTGATAACTATATCAATTACATCATGACAAAAGAATATCGCCTTAAGGATGGGACTCTGGCACGCAATCGCCCGTTGCCGAATACATTATGGCTCGACGATTTATACATGGCAGTACCGGCGATTGCACAGATGGGGAAACTTACCGGCGACAAGAAATACTATGATGAAGCCGTTAAACAGATTAGCAAATTTTCAAGGAGGATGTTTAACGATGAAAAGGGTTTATACATGCATGGCTGGGTGGAGGGGATGCAAACACATCCACAATTCCACTGGGCACGGGCAAATGGCTGGGCATTGATGACGAAGGTGGAAGTTCTTGACGTGTTGCCTGAAGATCACCCGGGAAGGGAAGAGATTCTACAATTATTAAAAGCGCACATCCAGGGATTGGCATCTACTCAATCAGGTGATGGTTTCTGGCATCAGCTGCTAGACAGAAATGACTCATACCTGGAAACTTCCGCGACGGCCATTTATGCTCACTGTATTGCTCACGCCATTAATAAGGGATGGATTGATCGTGAGGCATACGCGCCAATGGTGTTGTTGGCGTGGAATGCTGTCAGCTCAAAAGTTAACCAAAAAGGACAAGTGGAAGGAACGTGTGTGGGCACTGGCATGGCGTTCGATCCGGCCTTCTATTATTACAGGCCGGTTAATGTCTTTGCTGCACATGGTTATGGTCCAACAATTCTTGCTGGAGCCTCTGTCTATAAGATGATCACGGACCATCCATTTGAGATAAATGATAGTGCGGTAATGTTTCCGAAATAGGTGAAAAATTTTTTCATTTTCGGGCGTTCAGTATCGGCGAGTGCAGTAGCCTTTTAGCAATTGAACTACAAAAAACCTTGAGTACAAGGGCATTCGTGTCTTAGCCGGGGAGAAGCAATGATAATCGAAGCATTGCTTTCAAGTCTCTCCCCTAAACCATAAATTCACCGTGATTAACGGCGTCATTCATCATGGAATTTATTGACTACTATAATGTTTTGGGCATTAACAAAAGTGCAACAGAGAAGGAGATCAAAGAAGCATATCGCAAGCTCGCACGTAAATACCATCCCGATCTTAACCCCAACGACAAGGAAGCGAACAAGAAGTTTCAACAAGTCAATGAGGCCAATGAAGTGTTGAGCGATCCTGAGAAACGGAAAAAGTACGATCAATATGGCAAGGATTGGAAACATGCTGAAGAGTTTGAAAAAGCGAGGCAGTCACGGCAACAGCGAACCTATTCAGGGGGAGGTGGCGAGTCTTTCACCGGAGGTTTTAATGATGGTGATTTCTCAGATTTCTTTCAGTCTATGTTTGGTGGTGAGCGCCGCGGTTGGAGTGGAAGTAAGGTGAAGTTCCGGGGAGAGGATTATCACGCCGAACTCCAACTGACCCTGGCAGATGCAGCACAAACCCACAAGCAAACCATATCCGTTGGTGAAAAGAAAATCAGAATCACGATACCTGCTGGCATTGAAAATGGTCAAACGATAAAAATCAAAGGTCATGGCGCACCTGGAGTTAACGGTGGCCCGCACGGTGACCTGTACATTACCTTTACTATTTTACCTGACCCCAGGTTCAGGCGTGAGGGCAATGACCTTCATATTAATGCCGATCTGGATTTGTACACAGCTGTGTTGGGTGGCGAAGTTACAATTGATATCCTTGGTGGCCCTGTTAAAGTAACGGTGAAGCCTGAAACACAGAACGGAACAAAGGTACGACTGAAAGGGAAAGGGTTTCCGCGTTACAAGCAGGAGGGAGAATATGGTGATTTGTATGTGACCTACGCAATAACAATTCCGTCCAATCTTTCAGAAAAAGAGAGATCGCTGTTTACTGAATTATCAAGACTAAGATCTTAACCCGAACTTCTCATGGAAAATGAAGAACTGATTTCTATTCATGATTTTTGCGTGACGTGCAATATCGAAGAGTCTTTTGTAGAACTTCTGCAACGAAGTGAGTTGATTGAGGTCACCGTGGTGGAGGGACAGACTTTCATTCAAGCAGAGCAACTTACCCGTCTTGAAAAGTTGACGCGGCTTCACTATGATCTTGCCATTAATCTGGAGGGAATTGAGGTGATCGATCAACTGCTGCAACGAATTGAGAATATGCAACACGAAATCATTGCACTCAGAAACAGGCTGCACATTCCTCACTGATCCAAAGGTTCCTGCACCTGACAATGACACAGTTAGTTTTAAAAAATTTTGACCGTCATGCTTCGCTGCTGCCTGGCCTGACGATGGGGATGGGCGTAATTCACGCCAATGGCTTTTCTTGCATTGACAGTAATCTTCCCTGCGATAGATTCAATATCATTCACATTACCAACGGCGAGCGTTTGGGGGAGCATGAGCTGGGTATGGCGTTCGAGCATTTCAGAAGAAAGAATTTTCCTTTTTGCATTTGGATCAGCGATGAACATCTGTCGGACCATGTTAAATCTGTTTTTTCAGGTTTATCTGTTTCAGAGAAAAATGAAGAACCTGGAATGGTACTCGATTTATCAAGGTATCGCTCTGTTAAAAGTGAACTATACAACAATGTAAGGATAGTTTCATCACCACGGAGCTTGCGACTATGCGGATGTAATTGCTTCAAACTGGACACCGTTAGATCAAAATGTATTACGATACTATGATAAAGTTGCCGACAAAATTCTTGGTGATAATGTAACTACCTTACTGAGCTATTATTATAACAAAGACTGTTGCTGTAATTGAAATGTTTCCTTCGGATGAGGCAACGGTTGGATTGTATGGTCTGGCAACCCGGAGAGAATTTCG
Organism: Cyclobacteriaceae bacterium; assembly: GCA_036273935.1. Classification (GTDB taxonomy): domain Bacteria; phylum Bacteroidota; class Bacteroidia; order Cytophagales; family Cyclobacteriaceae; genus ZC4RG29. The sequence continues at coordinate 7,136 of DASUGQ010000028.1, forward strand.
TGGTAAGGGAATAGGCTCCGCAATGATGACGTATGCATTAAATAAAGCCATGACGCTAGGCTATGAAAATGTAATACTCCAGGCCTCACCGGATGCAATTGGGATTTATAAGCGATATGGATTCAAAGTTGTAACCAGGTATTATGAATATGCCTGATCCTTGGTGAAGAGGTCGCCGCTCCGAACGAAAAATGTTGGTGAAAGTAGCCTACGATTCAAAAAATAACCGGCTTCAACCTTGACGTTGTCCAGAGTTGATTGAAGAATCATAGGAAAGAAGAATTAAGTGATCTTCACTCACCGAGCTTATAAAATAAAAACTGTCATCGACAAAACTGTCATTGAAAGAATTGCAGAAGTCATTGCTACGTAGAAAAGGTTTTGAGGAAGGAAGTGCGGTGATAAAGATGTTCAGCATTGATTGCAATGGAATCAAACCTGAAGCAGACAACCGACAGGTTGCTTGCCCGACCGAAGCAGCGCTTGCTGGACGGATTTTTAATAGTGTTAATAGAAAAATTTCCGTTGGCTTAATTTTTTTTCCCATATCTTTTCAGGAGAGTTTGGATAGTGGAAAATGAACACTATAGTTGATTTTGCAAAAAAATGCCTAAATGCACTTTTCAGCACAAGGGCAGCAGGTATTTATATTCTCTCCTTTGCAATCGCCATTGCAGTAGCTACATTTATTGAAAACGATTTTGGAACGAGTTCTTCGCAGAAAGTAATTTTCAAGACATGGTGGTTTACGGGCTTGCTCATGCTATTCGGCACCTGTATTGTCTTCAACATTTTCCGTTTTAGGTTAATTCAGCAGAGAAAATGGCCACTGCTATTATTTCATGCGGCCATGATTATTATTCTCCTGGGGGCTGCGATAAGCAGATACTTCGGATATGAAGGGATTATGCATATTCGGGAGAACCATGTTTCAAATAGTTTTTTATCTTCCGAGACTTACCTGCAATTCCAGATTCATAGAGATGGACAAATTTTCGAGTTTGATGAGCCCGTGCTTTTTGCAACGCTCGGAGATAATAATTGGGAAGAGTCCTATCTGTTAGGAAATGATCTAATTAAAATTAAGGTGACGGATTTCATCCCAAATCCTGAACAAAAACTGAATTCAAGCAAAACGGGTCACCCAATTGTCAAAGTTGTTTTTGGTGGCATGGGTGGCAGGGAAGAATATTTTATTCAGCAGGGCGAGACTCGAAACATACACGACGCCGTTATTAATTTTAATGATGATCTTATCCCTGATGCTATCAACATTATTTATCGAAATGATTCAGTGCTGCTCCAGACAAATAGGGTAATGACTCAAACCGTAATGGCTACGCAGGAAAAGGACACACTGTATCCCGCTTCAGGTTACTATCCTCTCAGGTTGAGAGCATTGTATTCTGACGGTGTCAACAGTTTTGTTTTCGGCGATTTCAATCCACGCGGAAGGGTTCAGATTGTATCCGGTGATCCAAAGATGACGAGCGAAAGCATGGCCGCATTAAAAGTTGAAGTTTCAATAAACGGAATTGTTGATACACTCTATGTAGGAGGCGCTAAAGGAGTGCATGGAAGGCCGGCCGCAACAAAACTGGATAACCTTGATTTATCAATTTCATACGGGGCCAAACACATACCTCTGCCATTTTCTCTCAAGCTTTACGATTTCATCATGGAACGATATCCGGGTACCAACAGTGCTGCATCATACGCAAGTGAAGTTCAACTTATCGACACCAGGAAAAACCTTGAAGAGAATCACCGCATCTACATGAACCACATTTTGAACTATGATGGGTATCGTTTTTTTCAATCCTCATTTGACAATGATGAAATGGGTACTTACCTCAGCGTGAATCATGATTTTTGGGGATCATGGATTTCTTATACTGGTTACGCACTTCTCACGATTGGTATGGTATTGTCACTCTTAAGTCGCAAGAGCAGATTCTACCAGGTTTCTCAAAGCGTTAATCGGTTAAGAAGTAAAAGTACCAGAGTGTCTGCATCGGTTTTCATTCCCCTTATTATGAGTATCTCCTCTTTTACTTCAGCGCAAAAAGTGATTGACTTAAGGAATTCTCAGAACGTCATTGATGCTGAGCATGCTGACGCATTTAGCAAGCTCGTGGTTCAAGACTACCAGGGAAGAATGAAACCGATTCATACGCTTTCGAGAGAAGTGATGAGAAAGCTGGCCAGAAAGGAAAGTGTAAACGGACTAAACGCAGATCAATGCATATTGGGAATGTTTGCTTCGCCCGAAGACTGGGTGAGTGTGCCCATGATCAGTGTTGGCAGAAATGAAAAGATCCATAAACTCCTGGGTGTTCAGAGCACTATGGCTTCTTATAAAGAATTCTTTAATGAACAGGGCGAGTATTTGTTGATGGATGAAGTTCGTAATGCTTACAATTTACAACCTGTCGACAGGGGAGCGTATGAAAAGGAGTTGATGAAGATCGATGAAAGGGTAAACATAGCAAACATGGTATTCTCCGGTACCATATTTAAAATTGTGCCGGTACCTGATGATACTAACAATGTATGGGTCGCCTCTCACATCCCCGGACATACTCATGATCAACAAGATCAATCGAACACACCTATTGCCGCAAAATTTTTCGTTGCCTACAAATCAGCGCTCAGAGAAGGGATGGACACTAAAGATTATACCCTCGCAAATAAATTGGTGGCCGAACTCGCCTCGTATCAAAAAGTAAATGGTAAAACAGTGATCCCTACATCTTCAGAGATCAAGGCTGAAATACTCCTTAATAAACTGAGGCTGTTCAACCGATTGGCCGTTATCTATGCATTGCTTGGAGTAACCTTTTTATTTTTTTTGTTTTACTCGGTATTCCGACCGAACGCAAAATTAGCTACGGTGAACAAAGTGTTGTTTGTCCTTGTGCTAATTGCTTTTGCCTGTCACACCAGTGGTCTTGGCCTGCGGTGGTATGTATCCGGACGAGCGCCGTGGAGCAATGGTTATGAATCGATGATTTATATCGCATGGACTACTACCCTTGCCGGCCTGATTTTTTCGAGGAGATCTTTTGGAGGATATGCGGCAACCATGATCCTCGCAGCTACCATTTTGTTAGTGGCTATGTTAAGCGACCTGGATCCGGAAATCACACCGTTAGTCCCCGTACTGAGATCATATTGGTTGACCATTCATGTTTCCATGGAAGCAGGCAGTTATGGTTTCCTGATGTTAGGAGCCATCATCGGACTAATCAATTTGATCCTGATGATATTTATGACGAAAGAAAACAAAGAGAAAATCCACCAACAAATCCGCGAAATGTCCTATCTCAGCGAGATGACTTTGATCGGTGGACTATTTATGATTAGCATCGGAACTTATCTGGGTGGTGTATGGGCTAACGAATCGTGGGGGAGATATTGGGGATGGGATGCCAAGGAGACTTGGGCACTGGTAACGATCCTTATTTATGCATTTATTTTACATATGAGAATTATCCCCAAACTTCAAGGCCTGTTTGCCTATAACTTTGCAACCATTTTTGGATTGGCATCTGTCGTCATGACTTATTACGGTGTTAACTACTACTTGTCCGGGTTGCATTCTTATGCTGCCGGAGATCCCGTTCCAATACCCCTATGGGTTTACATCGTGATCATCTCAATCATGATCATAACCGTCTTAGCATTTTGGAAGAAACGAATGTTTAAAATAACCACGTGAATACTTATTGAGACAATACTTCCTTAGATATTAAAAACTACTCTTTAAAAAAACCTCCATTGCATGTAAGAAGCAGTTGACCGACTAAATGACCAGAACTGTTCACAGCCTTTATATTGGTACCATGGTACTCACCGTTGTAGCGGTGACGGCTTATCTCACGTACACGGGATACGCGTATTATGCTTTGCCCATCGAGGAGAGGTTTTATGATTCCCATCACGATTGGTTTAAACCAAGCGGTGCGTTCGGACATGGATTAGGTATTGTAGGTACACTGATGATTTTATTCGGCGTGTTTTTTTATATCGCCAGGAAGCGATACAATTTTCTCGGAAGATTAATAAGGCTCAAGCACTTGCTGGAGTTTCATATATTCCTCTGCGTACTGGGCCCCATATTAATTCTCTTTCATACTGCTTTCAAGTTTGGCGGAATTGTTTCCATTGCGTTTTGGAGTATGGTCGCCGTAGTGTTGAGTGGTGTTATCGGAAGATTTGTTTACATCCAGATTCCACGTACCATAGAAGGCCGGGAGCTTACACTTAATGAGGTAAAGGGTCTGAAAGAGAATCTGTCAAAGCAATTACAAGGCAGGGTTGGAGGCATCGATGATGACATGGTTCGCATGATATTGTCATTCACATCGGGTTCCGCTGTCAGTGGTTCTTTCCTTTCAAGATATTTTAGAACCAGAAAGTCAATCTCGACTATTCAAAGGAGACTTAAGCAAAAAAAGATCGGGAGCCGACAAAGAAAATATGTAATCAGACTGGTAAAGGAAGAACTTTCCCTGTCTGGTAAAATCAGGCGATTGCAAACCATGCAGAAACTTTTTAAGTACTGGCATGTAGCTCACCTTCCTTTTGCTTTAATCATGCTAATCATCCTGATCATACATGTGGCTGTAACGTTGTCGTTTGGATATAAATGGATATTCTGATGGAAGAAGTACTGATAGAACAAATCATAATGTACGGTGCAGTACTTCTGTTATGTGCCATAGTAGTCTTTTTTTATTTAAGACATCACCGGGTCAAGTCATCCGTGACACGACATAAAGTATCCATTGCGAAAGCAGAGGGATTGTTCGAGCCGGTTTCCCTGCATCCCTATATTGACCTTAACACGTGCATCGGAAGCGCAGCCTGTGTTGCCGCTTGTCCGGAGAAAGATATTTTGGGATTGATCGACGGTAAAGCGACCGTTATTAATGCCTCTAATTGTGTTGGTCATGGAGCCTGTTTCCATGCTTGTCCTGTTGAAGCAATTTCCCTTCGCATTGGTACAGAGACCCGTGGCGTAGATCTTCCTCATGTCAATGAGAATTTTGAAACCAACGTTTCCGGTCTATACATCGCAGGAGAGTTGGGCGGTATGGGACTGATTAAGAACAGTGTTGAACAAGGGCAGCAGGCCATTGAAAGTATGGTGAAACGGAGGAAGAAGTCCATTCAAAATGTGTTTGATGTAGCCATCATCGGCGCAGGTCCTGCTGGTATTGCGGCATCCCTGGCAGCAAAGAAACACAACCTTTCTTGCATTACACTTGAACAAGATTCCTTAGGTGGAACAGTGTATACTTTTCCAAGAGCGAAAGTTGTTATGACTTCACCAATGGACTTGCCTTTATTCGGTAAAGTGAAACTCACTGACACTTCAAAAGATGAATTGCTCAGTCTTTGGAAAAAAGTAACGTCAGAGAATGATCTTAGAATTAAAGAGAATACAAGAGTAAAGGAGATCCTGCCCTTGACTGATGGAACATTTAAAATCCAAACAGAAAATGGCGATCATTATATTTCAAACAATGTTCTGCTGGCCATTGGAAGAAGAGGAAGCCCAAGAAAATTAAACGTTCCCGGAGAAGATTTGCCAAAAGTTGCATATCGTCTTTTAGAATCTGAGCGAATATCGGATAAGAAGATAATCGTTGTTGGGGGCGGTGACTCCGCCGTTGAATCTGCTTTACTGTTAAAAGATCACAATGAAGTTATTCTTTCGTACAGGAGTGATAAATTCTCCAGGATAAAACCCAAGAACAAAGAGAATGTGGAGCGCGCTATCACGGACCGTTCGCTTCGTGTAATGTTTAATTCTGATGTGGTTGCCATAAATGAACAATCCGTATTAATGAAACTAAGCGATGGAACGAAAGAGCTAAAGAATGATCTTATCTACATTTTTGCAGGAGGAGAATTGCCAACCCAATTCTTAGAACGCGCAGGTATTCAAATCACCAAACGATTCGGGCATATCGTGAAAAAACATAGCTGATTTGTGAGACTTTATAAAATCCATATTGTCATTGCTATTTTGATGTCGGGCGCCGTCAGCTACGGACAAATATCTCCTGGAGATCTTTCAAATGCGCATGCCGATTTGGAAGGTATGAGCAAATGTACTTTATGCCATGACCTCGGGAAAAAAGTTTCCAATGCGAAATGCCTCGATTGTCATAAAGAAATCCAATCGTTGATCAATCAAAAGAGGGGATACCATTCCAATCCATCGGTTACCGCTAAGGATTGCTTCGCCTGTCACAGTGAACATCATGGAAGAAAATTTGACATGGTTCGCTTTGATGAAAAGGGATTCAATCATGATCTTACTACTTATGATCTGGAGGGTCAGCATGCCGTGATCGATTGTCGCAAATGCCATAAGCCCGACAACATTCAAAATGCTGAGCTAAGAAAGCGGAATAATACTTTTCTCGGTTTAAATAAAGAATGTTTGTCTTGTCATGACGATTTTCACCAGAAGACTTTGTCTGGTAATTGCGCTTCATGTCACGATCTGAAAGCTTTCCGTCCTGCTTCGAAGTTTGATCATAATAAAGCGAAGTTCAGACTGAGTGGCAAACACCTCGCTGTTGACTGCAAAGAATGTCACCCGGTGATCACAAAGAATGTAAAAGAATTTCAACAGTTCACAAACATTCCACATAACGACTGCATTGCCTGTCATAAGGATCCTCATGGTGGACGCATTCAAGGTAAATGTGCACAATGTCACACAGACAGATCATTTACTGAGTTTATCGGAAAAGGTCGGTTTGATCATTCCATCACCGACTTTTCACTCAAAGGAAAACATGCATCAGTAGATTGCTTCAAATGCCATAAGCCTGCTACTGATCCGGCAATTGTCTTTAAGGTTTCTCCCGCAATTACGGTTAACCAATGTGCCTCCTGCCATCGCGACATCCATAACGGTAAGCTGGGTAAAAACTGCGTTCAATGCCACAATGAGACAAGCTTTGTGTCCCTTAAAACAAGCACCAGGACTTCTTTTGATCACAGTGTTACCGATTATCCCCTGGAAGGAAAACATGTTGGGGTCGATTGTAACAAATGTCACAAAGGAAGATATACAGAAGCGATAAATTATGCTGCTTGCAAAAACTGTCATGCAGACTATCACAAAGGTGAATTTGCGAAAAATGGTGTTTCTCCTGACTGTGCTGAATGCCACTCGGTAAAGCAGGGTTTTGATCAAAGTTCTTATTCCCTTGAGCGACATCAAAAAACAAAATTTCCGCTCGAAGGAGGCCACGCTGCAACACCTTGTTTTGCATGTCACGTCAGTGAGGGAAGGTGGTCATTTACGAAGAATGCATCATCGTGCACGGAATGTCACAAGAACGTCCATGAAGACCGGTTTGCGATCAATGGGATAACCGATTGCAAAAGATGTCACGATACGGAGAGTTGGTTCCCCAGTAAGTTTGACCATAACCTGACCGCTTTTCCACTGGAAGGTCGTCACGCAGAAATTGAATGTAGTGCATGTCATAAGTCCGGTGTGAAGAATGGGAAGACTTTTGTTGAATATAAAATAGCAAAGTTCCAATGTATAGATTGTCATCATTAATATTGACACTAGTTGGTTTTGTCCCGTCATTTGCTCAGTTGCCGCACGGAGACAAACTTAAGGTGGACTGTGCTGCTTGTCATAATCCGGCAGCCTGGACGCCACTCAAGGATAAGCTTGTCTTTGATCACAGCACAACTAAGTTTCCGTTGGAAGGAAGTCACCAGCAGGTTGATTGTAAAGATTGCCATACGTCGTTGATATTTGAAGATGCTTCGACGCAATGCGTTGGTTGTCACACAGACGTTCATAACATGTCCGTTGGGAATGATTGCGCCAGGTGCCACGGCACTCAAAACTGGATCGTTGACAATATTCCGGAATTGCACGAAAGAAGCGGCTTTCCGCTGGTAGGCACACATAGTACAGTAACTTGTGCGGAATGCCATATATCAGAAACCAACATAAGGTTTAATCCAATCGGAAATGATTGTATCAACTGTCACCGTGATGACTATGCAACAACCGATAACCCTAACCATCAACAAGCAGGCTATTCAACAAATTGTATCGAATGTCATGATCCATTGTCTACCGGCTGGAGTGCAACACTTGTCAATCACGATTTCTTTCCGCTTGAAAAGGGACATGATATCAACGATTGCAAGCAATGTCATTTGACTACCAATTATTCGGATGCTTCACCTGAATGCGTGAGCTGCCACCAGGATGATTATACTGCGACTACGAATCCCAGTCATGCAAGCGCTAACTTCTCCAATGACTGTGCTGAGTGTCATACCATCGGGGGATGGAGTCCCTCTTCATTTGATCATAATACGGTACATCCATTGCTGGGAACGCATGCTACAATAGCAACGAATTGCAACCTCTGTCATGCGCAGGGCTTTGCCAATACGCCCAACACGTGCGTAGGGTGTCATTTAGATGATTTCAATAAAACGACAAATCCCAATCATGCCACGGCACAATTTCCAACGGATTGTGCCCAGTGTCACAATGAAACGGCGTGGATACCTTCCTCATTTGATCATAATTCAATATACCCGTTACAAGGGGCTCATAGTGCAATCGCCAACGACTGTAATAAGTGCCACGCCCAGGGATATGCCAACACGCCTAACACCTGCGTTGGATGTCATTTAGCGGATTATAATAGTACCACAAATCCAAATCATAGTGCAGCTCAGTTTCCTACGGATTGCACGCAATGTCATTCAGAGACTGCGTGGGTACCCTCTACGTTCGACCATGATGGTATGTATTTCCCTATATACAGTGGAAAACATAAGGAGGCCTGGAATTCATGCGCGGAGTGCCACACAAACAGCAGTAACTATTCCGTATTCAGTTGCATAGATTGTCATGAGCATAGCAATCAGGCAGAGGTTAATAACAAACACAGCGAAGTAAATGGCTATAGCTATGCGAGCAATGCCTGCTTGTCATGTCACCCGAGGGGAAATTAAGTATGTCACGATTACGGACCCTATCCATATTGTCCATGTTCGTGCTTGGCGCTTCGGTTTGTTTCAGTCAAACCAAAGGTACCATGCAAGGGAAGGTGACGTTCATCACTTCCAATAATGTTTATGTCAAATTTGACAATACGAAAAACATAACGATAGGCGACACGCTTTACATCGCCCGCAACAGTAAGTGGAATCCCTGCCTGGTCGTCAAGAACAAATCATCTATGTCTTGTGTGGCTGTACTGGTAAATGGATGTAGTGTGAACACGGGAGATCAAATCGTTCATAAATCATCGCCTGATGCTGCTATGGAGAGCCCAGATAAAAAAGCCGTTATCGAACCGGAAAATCGACAGCAAACGGCCAATCAAAAAGGAAAGATCAGGGGAAGCATTTCTGCAGCGGGCTACAGCAGTATATCATCCTTACGCGATGACAGTTACAGAACGATGTATCGACTTTCCCTTAGTGCCGCGCATCTAAACAACTCTAAATTTTCATTTGAAACTTATATCAATTACCGGCAGACTTTCATATCAAATGATAGTACAACGATCAGGGGGAAGGATGCTTTTAATATTTATAATTTAGCTGTTCGGTTTGACGCCGATCCAACAACATCAATTGTGTTAGGAAGAAAGATAAATCCTAAATTTTCCTCGGTTGGAGCCATTGATGGGCTGCAGGTGGAAAAGTTTTTCGGAAATTTTTGCGCAGGGTTGGTCGGTGGTTTCAGACCTGATGTAATGGATTATACGTTTAATCCCGACTTGCTGCAGTATGGAGGGTACATCGGATTACAAAGTCACAACAAAACATTTTATGGACAAACAACGCTCGGGGTCCTGGAGCAAAGAAATAACAGCGAAATAGACCGGCGATATTTGTATTTTCAACATTCCAGCACGATTGGGGAAAAAGTAAACCTTTTCTCCTCCTTTGAGCTTGACCTTTACAATGAATTTAATGGCGGTTCGGTGCGTGATCCTGGGCTGACAAATTTTTTCATTTCAGCAGGATACCGGATTAGCCGGAACATAGATCTCAATTTATCGTACGACTCACGTAAGAAGATATTATACTATGAGACGCTTAAAACTGAAATTGAACGAATGCTTGATGATGATATTGCGCGGCAGGGTGTACGATTACAACTCAATGTAAGACCCTACAAATATGTCAGCGCCGGGTTGAGCTTCAGCAAACGATTCCAAAGTAATGACATGAACAAATCAGACAATGTTAATGGTTATGTAAGTTTATCCAGACTTCCCTTAACGGGAGGGCGCCTTTTCATAAATTACAATTGGAATACGTCGCTCTATATGGAAAGCAATATTTTCTCTTTCCGGTATTCCAACTCATTCATCAAAATGAAACTGGATGCTTCTGTTTACTATCGTATGGCCAGCTATACTTATTTGGATAAGGAGGTCAAAAATGATCAGCAGTATTATGGTATTGATCTGTCGTATAGAATAGCCAGAAAAATTCTGTTCGGAATTCTGGGTGAAATGGCTACGTTGGCCACTGAGGACAATTACAGAATAAATGCAAGGATAATGAAGAGCTTTTAAGGAAATGTAAATAGTAAGAATATGAATCGTTACATAAAATTATTCTGCGCGGGCATTATTCTTCTGGCTGCGAGTTGTAACAAAGGCCCTAAAGTAATTCCTGTTAATGAGGAGGAAAGTGCAGAGAGTGGCACCGGGATTTTTTCTACCGACACACCGGCGCCCATTCCTGATGAATCACAAAATTCAATCGATGACGACGTTCATCGCGTTGTTGCACTGGAAGTACTGCCGACGACAAAGTATGTTTATGTGCGGGTGAAGGAAGGTTCGGAGGAGTTCTGGATAGCAACAATTAAGATGGAAGTAACGGTTGGGAAAACTTATTTTTATCGCGATGGTTTGCTGAAAACAAACTTTGAAAGTAAGGAACACAACCGGATTTTTGATCGCATGTATTTGGTCTCTTCTCTTGTCGATTCAGATCATGGGAGCAAAAGTACGGCAACCGAATCAGAGCCTTCCCATGCTGCGATTACGGATAAAATCGTTGTAGAAGGTTCAGTTAAAATTGCTGAGCTTGTAGCCAATCCAAAGAAGTACGAAGGAAAGGTTATTCAAATAAGCGGGAAGTGTGTGAAGCTCAATGCTAATATCATGGGGCGCAACTGGGTTCACCTTGAAGATGGAAGTAATGATGATTTTGATCTGGTCATTACAAGCAATGTTGCCATACCCGAAGGCCATACCGTCACGATGACTGGCAAAGTTTCGCTCAATAAAGACTTCGGCGCCGGATATCAATATTCAATTATTTTGGAAGAAGGCGAATTTGTTCAGTGATACAAAGAATTGATTAAGTGTGCAGTGCTTCTTTCAGTTGTGATATGCCTCGTATGAAAGGCCGGCATGTACGCCAAGAAGGATCCTCCTGCAAAGTATGATGACAGGCCGGCGACAGTGAATGGGGAGGCTGACGAATCCTAAAAAAGAAGGATTATGGAGGCGTGGCTGTTCGTGTTTGACCGGTAAGATGTAATAACAATCCGAAAAATAATAGATGAAAGCCATTCTCTGCACAAAGTACGGACCGCCGGAAGTGCTGAAATTAATTGAAATAGAAAAACCTGCACCGGGCGATGGTGATGTGCTGATAAAGATTTATGCCTCAACGGTGACGATGGGCGATTGCGAGCTTCGTAGCTTAACCTTACCGTTATGGACCAGGCTGCCCATGCGTTTGCTGATGGGTTATCGTAAGCCGAGGCGATTCATACCCGGTATGGAATTTTCCGGTGTGATTGAAGCGGTGGGAGAGAAAGTATCTTTGTTCAAGAAGGGTGACGCTGTTTTTGGATCCAGTGGTTTTCACATGAGCGCCAACGCTGAATATAAATCGCAGCGAGTCAATTCTGCAATAGCTGTCAAACCTTTGAATGTAAGCTTTGAAGCGGCGGCTACCCTACCTGTGGGAGGGCTCAACGCCTTGCATTTTCTACGCAAAGCGGCAATAAAGCCTGGACAAAAAGTGCTGATTATTGGTGCTGGTGGAAGCATTGGGACCTATGGCGTACAACTCGCCAAACTTTATGGCGCGGAAGTAACGGCGGTCGATGATACAAATAAGCTGGACATGCTTCGTTCCATTGGCGCGGATTGTGTGATCGATTACACAAAGGAAGACTATTCGAAAAACGGTGTGAAGTACGATGTGATCTTTGATATGATTTATAAGAGTTCCTTTTCAAAATGCGTCAGCGCCCTGAAAGAAGACGGTTGTTACCTGATGGCGAACACTGGACCCCGAAGAATGCTTTGGAGTTTGTGGGTATCATGGACCAGCAGAAAAAAGATGATCTTCGCATTGGCAGGCGAGAAAGTTGAAGATCTGAATCACCTCGCAGGGCTTATAGCTTCAAACAAAATGAAACCTGTGATTGACAGAATCTTTCCATTGGAAAAAATTGCTGACGCCCATAGCTATGTTGAGAAAGGTTATAAAAAGGGAAATGTAGTGATCAGGGTATCGCATGAGCAATGAGCGGTGCTGGGAAAAAAATTGATAGCAGGTTAACGGGAGTGACAAGCGTTGTTGGATAAATTGTTTTAGAAGCCGATCTTTCTAAGATTGGACCAAATTAAGTAACCCATCTATGAAAACCAGGCTTCAATTTCTTTTAATAGCTGTTATCTGCTCGATCAGTACAACGGTATCTGCTCAATCCGGCAAAGTGTATGATAACCTTTCACTGCCTAGCAAAATTCTAAAGAGCGACCGAAGGTTTGCCATCTATCTTCCTCCCGACTATGAAACGTCCCAGCGAAGTTATCCCGTGCTATACCTGTTGCACGGCGGGGGAGATGACCAAACGGGGTGGGTACAGTTTGGAGAGGTACTCCGCATCACAGACAACGCCATCAAAGAAGGTATTGCAACACCCATGATCATCGTGATGCCAGATGCCAACACCGGGCGCCGTGGATTTTTCAACGATCCTAAAGGCGACTGGAATTATGAAGACTTTTTCTTCAACGAGTTCATGCCTTTCGTAGAGAAAACGTACCGCATAAAAGCGGAGAAGCGTTATCGGGCTGTGTCCGGACTTTCCATGGGAGGGGGAGGGACGTTCATGTATGCCTTGCATCATCCCGAATTGTTTTCATCCGCTTGCCCGCTGAGTGCCAGTGCTGGTCCGCTGACGCTTGAAGATGCCCATAAATGGCTTGAGCAGCGATCCGCCGACAGAAAATACACGGATGCCGAAGTAGAAAAATACTTCAAAACCTATAGCGCACTCGAACTTGTCAATACCATGACGGTTGACCAATTAAAATCCGTGCGCTGGTTCATCGATTGTGGTGACGACGATTTTCTCTATGAAGGCAATTCCCTTATTCACGTTGCCATGCGTAAGAAAGAAATCCCCCACGAGTATCGTGTCCGAAACGGCGCCCACAACTGGACCTACTGGCGCGAGTCATTGCCAGTGGTGCTGGGATTTATATCAGACGCTTTTCATCAGCATTGATCGTCCGGCTAATTGTTTGATTTAGGACCCACCTGGGGGGCGGGAGGCTTGTAGGATTTAAAGGATGAGGATAGTTGTGGTCACTAAGTCCCTCTCTGGAGGAGAGAGATTGGGGTGAAGTGAATGAAAGAATTGGCAGCCCTATTTAAAAATCTACGCTGTTCAACAAGAACCAAATCACGCCGGCAATGACCCTTCTATTCTTGTAGATTTCCGGATGTTGCTCTTTGTTTATCTTTATCCAATGGGCGCCCCAGACGATTAATGCAGTCAGCGCAAAGGTGATGATGATGGCAAGAACAAACTGAAGGGACATATCGAAAACTTTAAAGGATGATCCTAATATAATACAAATATGCCGCCTGGCCCCGACATTTAGCACTTTCGAGTGCGGTGAAGGGGGGCATCGTTCACCAGGATTTATAATGAGTAATCTTACAAAACCTACGTAACTCACTGACGACTACGTACACAGCTTCCGAGGCAATGGGTGCGTAAGACATTCAAAACAGGTTAAATGAATATAATATTTACTAGAGTAAATGATATTTAAGTGTCTCATTTTAAATGAATAATAACCGACCTCCGAAGAATATCCTGCCTGACATCTGTCAATCGCTGACAGCCTAAGTAATGGGAGTAAAGATGGCTGCTCATCCACCAAAAATTTTCTTTTTTGAAAATAATGTTTCACCGGGCGGCGAACCCAATATTAGATTTTCAGCAGGGGCCAATGTATATCCTGCTAATCTGGTAGTCCAAATTTCAAATGATTTTTTTCAAATCCATTGGAAGTTTCCTGATGCGCTTACCGGTAAGGTTGAAGATCGCGTTGGCCAGGGCAGGAGCTACCGTGGGCAAGCCGGCTTCACCGGCTCCATCGGGAGGAGTATCGCTGTCGACGATGAACGTTTGGATCTCAGGACATTGATCAATTTTTAGCGGAGGATAAGTGTCGAAATTTTGTTCCACCACGGCGCCCTTGTTCACGGTGAGGCCAACGTAAGCAGCACCTAGCCCCATCACGACCGAACCCTCGGTCTGTGCTTTGACTGTATCTGGATTAATACAGATGCCCACGTCAATAACAGTGGTCACTTTCACAGGAACTATTTGTTTTCCCCGTTGCTCGACTTCAATAACCTGCGCAAAATGTGCGCCCGATCTTTCGGCGACAGCCACACCCTTGCCTGTCCCGTTTCGCCGCGGCGAATTCCAATTGGTTTTGTCGGCGACGGCTTCCAGCAATCTTTGGAAACGCGTATTTGCCAGCATATCAAGCCGGAATTTCAACGGATCTTTTCCTGCCATGTGCGCCAGTTCATCTATAAAGCTTTCATGCGCAAAAACATTGGTGGAATGATATACCGATCTCCAGTAGGAGATGGGAATGTGAAGTTTTCGCAGCACTCCTTTCACGGACAGGTTTAGTATATTGTAGTCGGTGTTGATACCGCCCACGATCTGACGGCCCGCTTTCATGTCCTCTCCGGTCTGATTCTGAATTTCCTGCGCCACCACTTTATGCTCGAGTGCCGTCACTTTACCAGAATCCATCACGGCCCGACATACGTTAAGGCTACAGGCCCTGAATGGTCCCTGAGTGAGATCTTCATCCCGCGTCCAGATTACTTTTACGGGTGCGCCGGACTTCTTTGAGAGATCGGCAGCTTCTTCGACAACGTCGGTCATAGACCTTCGGCCAAAGCCACCACCCATAAATGTGTAGTTGATATGCACCTGATTTTCGGGAAGCTGATAAGTCTTTGCCAAAAAGGTTCTGATGCCGTTAGGGTTTTGTGTCGATCCCCAGAATGTCGCCTCGGTGGAGGTTACATGCACAAGAGCATTCATCGGCTCCATGCAAACATGTGCCTGGTAAGGAGTCTCATAAGCGAATTGGATAACGTTAGCTGCACCGGCAAAAGCAGCGCTTACATCACCTTTTGTAAACAAATCATCTCCACTGGTTTTAGCAGCTTCGTAATAGTCTTTCAGAATAGTCTCACCTGAGACTGCTTCCAATCCTTGCGTGTCCCATTCAATTTTTAATGCCTTTCGAGCCTGTAAGGCCTGCCAGTAGCTGTCTGCCAGTACAGCCACACCTTCCCGCTGCTGTTCGTAGACTTCACGAGAGGTCTTCAGCACATGGCGTACGCCCGGCATTTTCAAGACTTCATCACCATTAAAGCTCTTTACTTTCCCAAGAAATAATGGGGAGCGTTCAATGGAGGCGTACAGCATATCCGGTACGGTAATGTCAATCCCAAATTTTGCTTCACCATTTGTTTTTGATGGAATGTCACGGCGGTTTGTCGCCTTACCGATAATAGAGAATTCGGAGCGCGACTTCAGCGGCGGGTTCTCGGGTGGCGTTAGTCTGGCTGCATCCTGCACCAGTTGCCCGTATGTGAAGCTTGCGCCCGATGAATTGACGACAGTTCCTTTCGTGGCTTTGCATTGGCTGATTTCGATGTTCCATTTTGTTGCAGCAGCCTGTCGCAACATCTCCCTGGCGGCGGCGCCCATCTTCCTCAGCTTTTCAAATTCGGTTTGAATGCTTCTGCTCCCAACCACCATCTGACTACCATATAGTTTAACATCGGCAATTGAGGGTTTGATATTTACCTTATCAATTTCGACTTCCAACTCCTCAGCAAGGATCATGGGAATGGATTGATAGGTACCTTGACCCATCTCAGGCCGATGATTGAAGAGAACAATATTGTTGTCGGAGCTGATGGAAATAAACTGGTTCAAACTAATTTCTGAATGGTCGGAAACGGCTTTTGCGACGAGTTTTTCCCTGCCGGATAAAGTGGGTAAATAACCGATGACGAAGAATGAGCCTGCGGCAGATGAGAGCTGGATGAATTTTCGCCTGGAGATGGATTCCATAATTTTATTCTTTTGTGCCGTTATAAGATCGGCGCCGGAAATTCTTTGTTCGCACCCTCTGAAAAAGAAATCAGGTGAGTGTGCTGGTGACTGGACGAAGGTGAAGGTATTAAATCAGCAGACGGTATGCAACAGGAATTATGTGATGGTGATCTGTAAAGTTGGAAAATGAAGTCGATGAACTGTGGATTTGTATTATGGTTGAATTAAGGCTCGGCCAAATCACCAGTGCGAGCTAACGGCTTAACAATGACCAACTGTTAATTACTGCATTTAAGGATCAAAAGTCTATGACACGTAAAATGCCGTAATAATTGGTTTGAACAGGCGATCGGTAAAACAATTTATTGCAAGGAGAGAGAATGTAAAGGAAATGGATCGTATTCAATGTCCAAATTATTTCCATGCAAGTGAGGGGGAAAGCGCCTCAGTAATTTTCCTGGGGGCCCTTAGACATCGTTAGGCAACAAGGGAGTGGGTAAGCTCTATGGAAAAATGGTAGAGGGTTTGTTTACCAGGTTGGTGGGATATCTTATCCTTAAATTCGATGTAAAAACAAATCTGAAATGATCTATTCCCTCCACTGTTTTTGGGTAATAGAACAATCGCGCTTCTATGGTCTTAAAAATAAGATTTTCATTTCGCGCTCTCACGCCCACCGAAAATCCGGAAAAGAAATTTCGTGCTTTCACCAATTGCCCGGTGCGTTGTATTAAAGCTAACTCCGCCCTTCCAGTAAGCGCGATACGGAACCCTAGAAATTTCCATTGCGTAAATGCGGTTACTTCCTGGCTAATCGTAAAACGCTGCCGCCCTACCAGGCTATCTGTCATGAAGCCAACAATACCATTCAGGTCACGAATATCGATTCCTCTTTTTACATTTTGATTAAAAAGTATTGCATACCCGCATTCGAATTGATTGCGAATGATCATTCTTCTTACTTTGTCTATTTTGCTGTATCGGGTAAAATGGAACGAAATCAAATCGTCTTCCGATCGACTGCCTTGCCAATACGAAGCAAGTTTTAGATTATACGTTAAGATGGTTCCGTTGGGATTGACTTTATTGTAATTCACATTACTCCCCAAATAGGGTCTTTTATTTTGTAACTCCCTTTCCCATCCTGCTGTCAAAGAAACCCTGTAGCCATAAGGAATGTCTTCCGTTCGCCCAAACCCTAACACATATTGGGTCTTGTAAAAATCCTGACGGAAAAATGTAAGCTCCGAGAGTACTGTCAACTTGTTTCTATAGGCAAACCGATCAGGTTCAGTCAAATCGATATTGGTTGAGCCCTTCAGAAAAAACTGGTTAAAACTTCGCAGGGCAAGAAAGGTACGATTCCTGTTTTCCTTTAAATTTTCTGGCAGTCTTTTAAAACCAAAAGAATACCCGACCCAGTAGTCCTGAATCCGATAATGATATTGAGAGAACGTACTGTCAGGTTCTCCGTAAACATTACTTGAAATATTATCACTGAATTCAATCGCGCCAGCAAAGCGGGCAAAAGGTTGATACAACTCTCTGTTTAGTTTAAAGTAAAGGGAACGTTCATTCTCATGCCCAACGCTTATTCCTCTATTGAGTTTTGTGTATCCCACGGAACCATCAATAAACGTGCCCCCTATATTACTAAATTCATATAAGCCCTCATATGCGTAATGAGGTGTTCGATTCTGATCATAAGCTTGCCCCAGTTGAAGGCGTTGTCCCATACCTGCAATATTTATGTTTTCAATCCTTACTCTGTATTTATGAGGTAAGTTGGCATTGAATGATCCTCCGAGGTTAAATACATCTCTCGTGACGACAAGCAAATCAACGGAGTCTGAATTTTTTGAAACTGGCTTTACAAAAATTCTTGCATCCAATACAAAGTCCAGGTTGCGAAGTGTGCGTTCATTATCTGCCAAGCGGTAAGGGTTAAGTGGCTTGCCTTCTCTCACAAACAGGTTATTGCGGATCACAAATTCCCTCGTATTCGTGTGAAGGTTGTTGGCTGTATTTGAAATAAAACTTTGTAGAGTTTGGGCCGTGTCTAAAACAATTTTATCAAATCCAACGCGTCGTGTAACGATCTTCCGGATAATTTTTCCTTCGTAGGGCAAATAAGGAGCTTCACTTTTTACATTCAACGGAGATTGCTCCACTTCAGGTGCGCGGGTAATTAACCCTAACAGTCTTTTGATGTTCTTATTTGAAACGGTATCCTGTTTTTCCTGAGCATAGGTACAAACACTAAAACCAAAAACGATGAAGAGCAAGGAGAGCGATGTCCTTGCGACTTGAATCCGCATCGATTTGATTATTTTTTTCAATTTTTAGATTCGTCCAGAAGTGTGACATAGAAAATTCCGATACCTGGTTCTCTTATGATTAAACCTATAAAATGGTGGCGTAAAGCTTTACTACCATTTCATGCGTTCTGATTTTTTTTGTTTCTGGCTAGCTTAACAGGAGACCGGATGACGTCATCGCCAAGCATAAGACCGTACGGCTTGAGACTATCGACCCGATCGAATATTACCTTAAGAACAGCAAGCGCCGGAATAGACAGGAACATACCGGATATCCCCCAAATCGCCCCGCCTGCCAGCACCCCCAACAGCGTCATCAATGCATTAATTTTCACTTTTGATCCCACGATCAATGTCATGAGAAAATTGTTATCAATGAACTGCACAACCGCGAGGATTACACCTACCCACACCACATCATATATATTTTCAGAAAACACAAAGGTGATGATCATACAAAAGATATTCGCGACGAGCATACCAATGTAGGGCACCAGGTTGAGCAGGGCCGCAACCAAGGCAAGGAAAAGGGCGTAATGTATGCCCAGTATTAGGAACCCCGCAGCGTTTAATGCGAACACGATAACGATTTCAATAAGTAGACCCACAATGTATTGGTGCGAAACAATACGCGATTCTCTAAGTATATCCCGCACCTTATCTTCGTCGCTGTTTTTAAATGCAGCAACCAGGAATTTCTTGATATGATCTTCATAGTATAAAATTAGAAAGGTGTAGATGGGAAGAAGAACAAGGTAGGATAATATTTCAGTCAAGGAGACAAACGTACGCCCCACTATTTTTGAAGCGTCAATTCTTTCTCCGGTACTGTGAATGTACTCGTCCTGTCTTATGATCGTGATACCAAATTCGCTTTTTACCCAATGTTGCAGTGAATAGTACAAAGCGTCCAGTCGTTTTTGGATGTTTTCGAAATCATCCAGGAAACTGAATACCTGCCGTGACAGGAAATAAATGATAGTCAAAATAACAATCGAAGAAATTATAATGGTGGTGAGTATGGAGAAAAGCCTGTTAAATTTTATTCTCCGAAAAAAATTAGTGACCGGCAATAACAGCACAGAAAGTAAAATAGCAAAAAACAAGGGCTTTAAAATGCCCTGAGTCAGGTAGAACGCTACACAAAGAATCGCCAGACTCACAAGATTGTAGGCCAGTCTTTTGTAGAAAGGTGTGGTGTCAATAATTGCGCTCATCAAACTTTTTATAAATGGGAACTATACCGCTCATTCAGGTCACCGGATGCAAATGATAAATGTATACTATTTATCAAGCTGGAAGATGATTAAACTCCTCTTTTAAACCTGACGATTATCAGCTATTGGAAAAACCCTTTGATTTAGCTTAAGAGAGAAATTGAATAGTTAAGGCATCATATCAATTCGAAGGAATTGCAGGTGATGCTAATTGGGTGTGCCTTGAAATGATGCAAGACAAAGGATTTGAAAATCATGAGAGCGGCAGCCGGGAAAGTCCAAAACGAAAATTGATTAGAAATTTAATGCAAGCAATATCTTGAAGTTGAATTAAACAGAAGCTCGAGGTGATTGCATCCCATTATTTTGATGAAAAGATTTGCAGGAAGCACTTTAAAATAATTTAAAACCAAAAAATTTCAGGTCATGGGAAATATACTTTATATCGTAGCAGTAATATTAGTTATTGCCTGGGCAATTGGATTCCTGGGATATAATGCCGGAGGTTTGATACACATCCTTTTGGTACTGGCACTCATTTCAGTGCTCTTCAGAATTATTAAAAGGACCTAGCCGCTTAGAATCAGACGTCAGACTGTAATTGTCTATAACTTTCTCATCGAAAGAGGAGATAGCCAGAATCCGGTCGTACCACCGGGATTAAACGTCCTTTAATGTTTGCTTTCACGTAACTCAATCTCCCTCACCAGGGGTTATTGTTGCTGAAGTACGGGTGACGCGTCATGCCGCACGTGTTGTTTTTTATCCAAAAATAGATTATGAATTCAAACAGTTATAACCCCAATTAGTTTTTCAATGCCAAAAGAGATCGCGGCCGCTGCTAAACCAAACTTGCCTAAATGCCACAGCATCATTTGCTTTACTTTTTTTCTTCCCTCATTAACAGGTGTTCCTTACCCCCAAACGAATTCACTTTGAAAAGCGGGATCAGGAATATTAATGAAAGACACAAGCACGGATAGAGTGGCTTGGATGTTGGAAGGATATGGGGGTTTATTTTGAACTCGCTCTTTAAAGAATTGGTTCGAATTTAAACCGTTGGTTGATGAATAATGCTCTTCAGGAATGATTTGAAACTTAGTATCGATTTTTGCGTTCGTAGCGCAAGGTTATTACAGTCAATTGGAAACTTCGTTTGGATCCATTTAGTTCTTGTAAATGGAAATAGAAATTTAGATTTAATAACATATATAAGCTATGGTAAACGATTATTTAGAAAGTGTTAAAAAGCAATTCGAATATTATAAACTGCTGGGTGAAAAAACATTTGCTCAGGTCTTGGATGATGAGTTGTTATGGCAGTACAATGAAGCGAGCAACAGCATCGCCACCATTGTCAAACATCTTTGGGGTAACATGCTCTCCCGTTGGACAGACTTCCTCACGACGGATGGTGAAAAGGAATGGCGGCAAAGAGAAGCTGAATTTGAAAATGATATTAAAAGCCGGGACGAACTACTCGCCAAATGGAACGAAGGATGGGATTGTCTGTTCCATGCGCTTAATGCTTTAACGGATGAAGACCTTAATAAAATAATTTACATTCGTAACCAGGGGCATACGGTTATGGAAGCTATCAACCGGCAACTCGCACATTATACTTACCACGTGGGGCAAATTGTTTATATCGGCAAGATGATCTGCGATGAGGA
Organism: Cyclobacteriaceae bacterium; assembly: GCA_036273935.1. Lineage (GTDB taxonomy): Bacteria > Bacteroidota > Bacteroidia > Cytophagales > Cyclobacteriaceae > ZC4RG29. The sequence goes on from DASUGQ010000028.1 coordinate 28,800, forward strand.
ATGGGATTCCCTTTCCATTCCGAAAGGAAAGTCAGAAGCGTTCAATAAAGACAAGTTTGCAAAACCAAAGCAGCGGCAACATTTTACGGATGGACTGATGAATGAAGAGAAGAAAGAATGATATAGCTAATTTAGACTTCCTTTCCAAGTTTCTTTTACTTTGCTTGAAAGAGTGGAGATCATCATGAAAAAGTTAATTCAGCTATTTTTGGTATTGGTAGGGGCGGTCAACTTGGTTGGCAGTTGCAATACAAATGGTAATTCACCAACGATCAATTATGAGGGGTTCATAAAACCAATTGAAAATCCTATTGTACGCGCTGATTCGAATTACACTTTTTTGTGCCCTATGAAAAATAAATTGGTGCGCTGGCAGAAAGCGGATGTTTTTAATCCAGCAGCGATCGTAAAAGATGGGAAAGTCATGCTTCTTTATCGCTGCGAAGATAACCCAGCAGCACATCTGGGTGGAAGAACTTCAAGAATCGGTCTGGCGGAGAGTGCAGATGGCATTCGTTTCCGTAAATTTCCCACCCCGGTACTTTACCCAGGCAAAGACGATTTCTCGCAGTATGATGCTCCGGGTGGTTGCGAAGACCCGCGTGTGGTAGTTACTGAAGGTGGTATGTATGTAATGACGTACACATCGTGGAATTATGAAACACCACGACTGTCAATTGCTTTCTCGAGAGATCTAATCACCTGGGAAAAAAAGGGACCAGCCTTTGAAAAGGCTTATGAGGGTAAATTCAAAAATATCGCTAGCAAGTCGGGTTCTATTCTTACAAAGCGCGCAGGTAATAATTTTGTAGCGGCAAAAGTAAATGGCAGATATTGGATGTACTGGGGTGAGTTAGGGGTTAATTTAGCTTGGTCGGAAAATTTGTATGATTGGTTTCCTGAGCTGAATGAACATGGCGGTTTACATTACCTCATTGAACCGCGCAAGGGAAAGTTTGACAGTAACCTTACAGAATGTGGACCACCAGCCTTAATTACGGAGGAGGGAGTTGTACTTATCTATAATGGAAAAAATAGTGATTCAGAAGAAAATGCTACGAGAGATTTTCCGCGAGGGACTTATTCGGTTGGCCGGGTAGTTTTTAACTCTCAAGATCTAAGAATGGTGGTTGACCGTTCGGAGAAACCATTTCTCTACCCTACGCTGCCTCACGAAGTACAGGGACAATATAAAGCGGGCACAACCTTCGCAGAAGGGTTAGTTTTTTTTAAAGGGAAGTGGTTTTTATACTATGGCACGGCAGACTCTTTCGTTGGGCTGACAGTCGCGAAATAATGTGACTTTATGAACAAAACACGAACGATTTGAAAAGTCGGAATCAAGATGAGATATGTCGGGGATTTTATGAATACAGTGAACGTGCATTCAGGCATCTCAGAGATTATTATTGTATTTATTCCTGTGCTCAATGGGCGTTCATACCTGTTATTTTCTTAAAAATATCACGATAAGGTTGCATGTCAGAATAACCGATGGGGTAAACAGTTCACTCACAGACTTTCTGCTGATAAGGAACTGATGAACCGGTTACGAATACCTGTGTAGACAATGAACTGGATATTTGTTAAGAGATGAGCCGGTGCTCAGGTTTTGAAAATGTAATCCGTATTTTGATTAACTTGATAACGCCAGTTCCCCGGATGGAGGTTTAAATATTATTCACATGAAAAGTACAAACCTGAAGGTTGCCTTTATTTTTATCCTGTTCATTTTACGGTTCACATCGACTCTGCATGCGCAGGAAACTGTGAGTGATGACAAACAAAAGGAAAAGATTTATTCCCTGATTGATATGTATGCATTTGCCAGGGAAAAGAAGGATACGGTATTGCTTAAAAGAATCCTGGCTCCTGATATCGATCAATTGGTTTCCACCGGTGAATGGAGAAAGGGTATGAGAGAATCAGTGGACGGTATGATGAAAAGTTCTGACAGTAACCCGGGAACAAGAAAATTCATTATCGAAAACGTACGATTTCTAAATCCGGAAAATGCAATTGTTGACGCTCGGTATGAAATCAAAAATACCGATGGAACGGAGAGAAAAATGTGGAGTACATTCATCGTCGTTTTTCATGAAGAGAAGTGGAAGATCACCGCGATCCGGAATATGCTGCCCTCCGGGCGACCGTGATTCATCCACCGGTATCATCTCACTGGTCAGCGAAAATTAATTCCACTCCAACTTCCCCTTCAAAAAGTTTTGTAATTCCCCAGCAATAGCCGCGTGGTCATTCATATCCGGGTGTCCGTCACAGCCAGTGTTCCAGCTGCGTGAAAAGAAATACTTGTCCACCTTGTCATCGCCGTGGCTGTTCATATAATCGGATATTCCTGAGAGGTAATTTTTTTGGGCCGCGACAAGTTGCTCATTGGCCATTGGGCTGGTAAGACAGATGATCGTGGTGTTTGGATAATGTCCCCTAATGGTTTCGATAAATTTTACGTATGCGCCGCAGAACGTAGCCGAGTCCTGGATGCCGTCGTTCTGTCCAAGGCAAATAGTAACGGCATCTGGTTGATAACGTTGGAAGTTCCAGGGAATGGTATTGTCTTTCATGTTCACTTTGTCGTAGACCTCGGGCATGATCATGGGCAGGTTGCAGCAACTGCGCGTCAGGCCGATACCACTGTAGGCGCAGAGGTGCCATTGGGCGTTGAGGGCTCTCGCTACCCGCGGCCCGTAACTCATATAGGCATTATGCTGGTCATGCCACCTCCCTTTTCCACAGTCGACGGTCGAAAGATCAACGCCTGTTCCACACGTGATCGAGTTGCCAATGAACTCAAGTTTTCTGGATGGTTTTGGCGGAGGAGGTAAAATTTTTTTGCATTTGAATCCAATGAACTCAAGGTACCCGATATTTGACTCCGTGTTTTTACAGACCGTAATGGTGTGCCGTCCTTTCGAAAGATCTTTCCCGACAATAATTTTGTTGGTCTGTCCCGTTGTTTGAATGCGGTATGGAGCCGCATCATCAATAACAATTTCGAGATAGTTGAATGTATCGCCACCGGGATTTTCATCGTTCACCAGGAGGGTAATGTCCTTTCCTTTGAATGCGGCCCTGATGTAAACTCCGGGCAGCCAGAACCTCGGCTTCTTTGGATCCGAGAAATCAATTCTTCCGGTGTATTGAATACTTCGGTCATAGGCCGGTATGAAGTTGAGTTTTGATTTTTTTTGAGCCAGAGCAGTGGTAATGCTTATGAGTAGTACAAGGAAGGTGAGGGCGATTCTTTGATGCATGATGATCATTGTTCAATTGGCGAATTAGCAGATTAGTGAATTAAAAACCAAAGCAAGTTTGTCAGCGATCAGTTTTCTGCGAAGGCTTAACCATCAATCATCAGGAGCGTGGTAATAACGGCACTTTCAACAGATGATGAGCTGTGCCAAATGCTTACCCTTCAATGCAGATAGTTGAGATTTTTCCATAGCTGGGCACGGGTGAACAGTTCTTTGTCGATAAAGGTTGGCAAGGTTTCGCGACATGATGCATCCACAAGAATTCCGGTTTCGAAATATAAAGCTGGAGACACCACAGCCATATCAATTAGAAATGATGCGGCGATCAGCTTTGGTAAGAGGTCTCCAGAATTTAACCTGGTTGAGGCCGTTGCTGCCTCGAAGCATATTGAACGATTTCGTGACGAGAGAAATATGTATGTTTGAAGTAGCGCGGGCGTAGCCTTATAAGCAGACGACGCGACTTTTCGCGGTTCATCCCGGGAGTTTCTTTCTCAGCTGGAGCCCGCAATAATTCAAATAATTTCTTTCATTCCTGCACAAACTATTCTATCTTCAACGTCCCTCACAGGTAACATTCTTTCAACCATAAACTTCAATCCACCATGAACGAACATTCCGCTACCGTCGAAAAGGAAGTCACACCAGCCCACATTATGCAGATCGGCACGGGATTCTGGGCCTCCAAAGTTCTCCTTACCGCTGTCAGGATGGGACTATTCACCCACTTGGCGTCCGGCCCACTTTCGGGCGAGGCCATACAGAAAGTATTAGGGCTACATCAGCGGTCGCTGTATGATTTTCTTGATGCCCTTGTCGCTTTGGGATTTCTCCATCGGGAGGGCTTGAAGGAGCATGCTGTGTATACCAATTCAGAGGATGCTAATGTATTTCTTGACCGGAAGAAACCCTCTTACGTCGGAGGTATACTTGAAATGTGTGATCACCGCCTTTATAAGTTTTGGGAATCATTGGAAGAAGGTTTAAAGACTGGCCGCCCTCAAAACGAAATCAAGGAATCGGGTACAGCACTATTTGAGGAATTGTACAAAGATCCGGCGAGGCTTAAGGAATTCATGAGTGCCATGCGCGGTGCGCAGATAGGTCCATTCATTGCCTTTGCCACAAATTTTGATTTTACTCCATATAAAACGCTCTGTGATATCGGTGGTGCATCAGGTGCGCTTTGTATACAAGTAGCCAGGAATAACCCGCATATGGAGTGTACGACGGCCGACCTGCCAGCCGTACAGCCTATCGCAAAGGAATCCATAGCGCATTTTAAATTGGAGGGCAAAATTAAGACCGTTGAACTGGATTTCTTCGAGTCACCTTTCCCTAAGGCGGATATTATCACCATGGGAAATATTCTGCATGATTGGGGATTGAACGAAAAGAAGGTGCTCATCAAAAAAGCTTTTGACGCGCTCCCTTCAGGTGGTGCGTTTGTTGTGATCGAGAATATCATTGACAATGAAAGGAGAAGCAATGTTATGGGACTATTGATGTCCCTGAACATGCTGATCGAAACGGAAAGTGGATTTGACTACACAGCACAGGATTTTGAAGAGTGGGCTAGGGAAGCAGGTTTTTCCAAAGTTTACACCATGCCACTGGCAGGACCGACGTCAGCCGTGATTGCTATAAAATAGCGTGGAGTTATTCGTCAAGCTTGCAGGGTTCATGTTGTCACCCGGAAGCTTGACGATCTTTATTTGGTTACGCCAGGTTTTTACTTGGCTGAAACCGATTTAGTAAAGAGTTGTTCCAAACCTGCCAGGGCGTTTCTCCATTTGCATACATGTCGTCCAGCCTTTCTTTTTCCCGGTACGTATCCATGGTAAGAAAAACTCCATCATAGGGGAAAGCGGCCAACTGGTTTTCCTCCACAAGCCTTGGGAATGTCTTGACTGGCAAATCTTCACTGGTGTCGATATAGTTAAAAATGTCCTTTGTAAAGATGAAGTAACCGGCGTTAATCCAAATATCCAGATTGCTCAGATCCTGTATGTCGGTTACTTCATCACTGTCATTTATAATTGTCATTTTCATGCTATGAGTTGGCCTCGCAGTCATCATCATTGCTACTTTATCCAGATTTTTAAACTTATTAATCATCGTGGGGAGTGGCATATCAGTAAGACCATCGGCATAATTAGCCAGAAAGATTTCCTCATCCTTAAGGTACTCTTTAACTCTTGACAGTCTTTCTGCTATATTGGAATTAAACCCGGTCTCAACAAATGTAATGTTCCAGTTTTCAATGTCATTGCTCATCAAATCAATTTTACCACCACGCTTCAGTATGAAGTCATTTGAGACGTGGCGATCGTAATTTAAAAAGTAATCTTTTATGGGATCTCCCTGGTACCCCAGGCAAAGAATGAAATCCCTGTGCCCGAAGTGGGCGTAATATTTCATGATATGCCATAAAATGGGTTTGTTGCCTACCGGCACCAGCGGTTTGGGAATCTTATCGGAATAATCCCGAAGCCTCAAGCCTTGCCCACCACAAAATAGTACAACTTTCATAGTATGTTGGTTTGGTTAACTGGTCTATTATAGGACAAAGTCGTTATGATCCTGATATTCTGGCCGCCTCAAAATGCCGGGGTGTATACCTTCACATCCCTAGCGGTGTTGAGATTTCTTTGTTTCTTTATTGAGCGCTTCAACAATCCTGACCAATTTTTCCTGATTACGACTTGCAAACACGTCCATCACTTCGGTTACCAGTACAATTCGCAAAATGTATATTCTCCGAATCAGCGCCACACTCAATAGTCCGAACAGGAATAGTGCAACACCGGTCCACTCCAACAGATCGAACTTTGAAATCCACCTGTCATATAAAGCGAAGCCAGGGACGTAATCGTAAAATACGGTGATGGAAGGAAAATATGTAAATGAGTAATAACCGTTGAAAACTCCTAAGACGAAAAAAACAATGCCAAGTGCAATTGTGACCAATCCTGGAACACGGCTTGCCGACGTACTGACTATGCGGTATTTTGAAATGTCATCGAGGCGGTAAAGCCGGTTACCCACGCGAAGTGAAAATTTATTTACGGTTACCGGCTCACTATCGTTCGGATTGGTCGTCTTGTGAGCCTGACCAAAATAGTATTTCTGTGCGTTATCCATGTTGTTTTACTTCTTTGGGTTTGTGATTTTACAGCGTTGTCACTGTGCCCTGCACTAAAGTCGTTCCAAAAATGTAACGCCTTTAAATTCAGGATAATCGGCTCGGAACCGTTAATTTTATATGTGTATGACGGTCTACAATGCGGGAAGAGAAAGTACATTTCGATTCTTATTTTTGATAGCCATCGAAAAGTAAAACGTAAAAAAAATGACCTTTTATCATCAAAACGTGGAGCGAATCAGTCTGGATATTTTCCCACGGGCATACCTGGTGAAACGGATTATGAACGCCAAACTTTTTATAGACGGAAATTATTCTGATCCCATTAACCTCGACATCATTGCGCGTGAAGCATTTCTTTCAAAATTCCATTTCACCAGACTTTTCAAGCAAATCTATGGGTGCACACCTCATCAGTATCTCACATCAGTGAGAATTAAAAAGGCGAAAGGCCTTTTGAGAAGCGGTTTCACCGTGAAAGAGGCCTGCCTATCCGTTGGATTCAACAGCGTAACGACGTTTAATGGTCTCTACAAGAAGGCTACAGGGAATGTGCCAGGTTCAGCAAGAAGATTTTCAAAATAGCAAGATCGGAGAGTAGACTTTTCTAATTCATTTTTCATTTTTGCAGCGCATCGAAAGATGATTTGATCACATCGACTGAAACCCTTACGATACAACACCACTAAAACGATTGAAGGATGAGAATACAATTAACGAGTATTATGGTGCAAAACCAGGACACGGCGCTCAGGTTCTACACCGAAGTTTTAGGATTCATTAAGAAAACGGAAATCCCAATAGGCGAACACAAATGGCTTACCGTCGTTTCGCCCGAAGCCCCTGATGAAATTGAATTACTGCTGGAGCCAATGGGTTTCGAACCGGCACGAGTGTATCAGCAGGAATTATTCAAGGCCGGCATTCCGATTGCAACCTTCAATGTTGATAATATTGAGGACGAGTTCGCGAGGCTGCAAAAGTTGGGAGTAATATTCAGTATGAAGCCGACGCCAATGGGTGCAGCGACGCTGGCTGTCTTTGACGACACGTGCGGAAACAATATTCAAATCGTCCAGGTGTAGGGCCTGCCTGCACTTCCCGACTGAACTTTATCTAATTCTTTACTCAGTGCGTTTACGATCCGGCCAACCTGATTCTTGTTCGGGCTTGCCACCACGTCCATTTCTTCACTACCCAGCACAACTTTCAGTACATATTTTTTGCGATTCCGGCACAACAATATCAGGCCAAAGAGGCTGAGGGCTAAACTAATGCAGAGCAGCATTTCGGACCTTATAGAAAAATAATGACCTAAATAATTGAAGTGGAAAAGAGCCATGGTGAGCAGCGCGATGCCGACGATTAACATCGTGGCACCTGGTATTCGGTTCGGTACCGTTTGTTCTAAACCGAATTTTGAAATTTCATCCAGCGGATAAACGCGGTTACCAACCCGGAGTGAAAATCTATTGACTGCTACTGGCGTGTTCTTTCTCAGATCGATGCAACGCGCATGATTGTAAAAGTAATTGTAAGCTTTACTCATTGCTGGTCGTTACTCAAAGATTTATTTACTCCGTGAAATTTTATCGCGGATCATTCGTTTGCAGGTTGCGCCGTCCACTTTGGTAGCCTGTTTTTTGCAAAGCATCAAAAATTTATTGTGATTTAGCATGTCCACATTTATCTTCATGAACATCTTGGCACCTGCCCTGCAACTTATCACTTAATGTGTGCATCCATGTAATGTAACCTAACGTCACTAAATTCTTTTTTATGTACAAGACCCTCGTAACTCTATTCTTCAGCCTGGCGCTCGCTTCAGCATGTCAGAGGGAAGAAAAATACTCCCTTAAAACAGGGAATAGCGAAGGCTATTCCTATGAATATGTGTCCCACGATCCTCTGAACGTCAGAATCTATACATTGAAAAATGGCTTAAAAGTTTATTTAAGCCAATACAAAGAAGAGCCGCGCATCCAAACGCAAATCGCTGTTAAGGCGGGAGGCAAGAATGACCCGGCTGATAACACGGGTCTCGCCCATTACCTAGAGCACATCATGTTTAAAGGGTCGGCTGATTTTGGAACGCTTGATTGGGGTAGGGAATCTGCCTATCTCGATAGCATCGAACATATGTTTAGCCATTACGGTACGCTGTCTGACTCTGTCGAGCGGGCGGCGTACTATATGAAAATTGACCGGGTGTCGAATGAAGCGGCTAAACTTGCCATTGCCAATGAGTATGATAAGATGGTGAGTGAGATCGGTGCCCAAGGAACGAATGCCTACACCACGGAAGACAGGACCGTATATATCAACGACATTCCGGCCAACCAATTGGAGAATTGGTTGCAAATTGAGGGCAACCGCTTCAGAACAATTGTGCCACGATTGTTTCATACGGAACTGGAAGCCGTTTATGAAGAGAAGAACCGTGGGTTGGACAATGATTACTGGAAAACATTTGAAGCAATGTATTCGACTATTTTTCCGAAACATCAATATGGCACGCAAACGGTTATCGGAACGATTGATCATTTGAAAAATCCATCCATTACAGCTATCAAAAAGTATTTTAATACTTACTATCGACCGAATAATGTAGCGATCTGTCTCAGTGGTGATCTTGACTATGAAAAAACCATTGTGATGATCGACAAGTATTTTGGTGATTGGGCGCCGAATAATGAATTGACGCCGTTACCTAAAATTGAAGAGGATCCGATCAGCCAGCCGATCATTAAGGAAGTATATGGACCTGATGCGGAATGGATCAATATAGGCTTTCGCTTTCCAGGAAGGAGCAGTGATGAATTCAAGTTGTTGACGCTGACAGACATGATTCTGGCTAACACAAAGGCAGGTTTGATTGATCTTAATCTCAAGCAACAGCAGAAAGTCCTGTACCCGGGGAGTTACGTGGACTACCTCAACGATTACTCTGTTCACACTTTTACGGGAAGACCCCGCGAAGGGCAAACACTGGACGAGGTCAGGAATCTGCTACTTGGACAAATTGATCTTGTTAAAAAAGGCGAATTTGAAGACTGGTTGTTGGAAGCGGTCATCAACGATCTGAAGAAACAGAAGCTGGAACAATCTGAAAGTAACTGGTCACGATCCAATGATATGGTGACGACTTTTACCAATGATATTCCCTGGCAAACTTTCGTCTCTGAGATTGATGATATGAAAAAATTCACCAAGGAAGATATCGTTAAATTCGCGAACGATCACTATGGCGATAATTATGTTGCCGTTTACAAGCGCACCGGCAAGGATCCCAATGCACGAAAGATCTATAAGCCTGCCATAACCAAAGTGACGCTGAACAAAGAGAACAAATCAGCCTTTCATGAAAACCTTTCGAAAAATAAAGTGGAAAAACTGGAGCCCGTTTTTGTTGACTACGGCAAGGATATTCAAACGCTCAAGATGAATAAGGACGTTGAAGTGTTGTTCACACCCAATACCGAGAACGATCTTTTCTACCTTTATTACCTGTCTGATGTTGGCAGCAACAACGATCCTCGTATGAAGGTAGCGGTCGAATACCTTCAATACATTGGAACGGATGAGATGTCATCGGAGGATTTCAAAAAAGAGTTCTATAAGCTGGGATGCAATTTCGGCGTATGGGCTGCAGACAATACGACTTACATTTATCTCTCAGGCCTGCATGAAAATATGCAACAGGCTACACAACTTTTTGAAAAGTTATTAGCGAATGCCAAAGCCGATGACGAGGCGTTGAAAAAAATGATCGACGGAGATTTCAAAAAACGAGATGATATCAAGAAGGATAAGAGTGCTATCCTTTTTCAGGGATTAATGAATTATGGGCTGTATGGTTCAAAGTCACCCTCTACCAATGTGTTGAGCAATAAACAACTCCGGGAAATAAAGTCCAATGAACTGATTGACATCATCCGGAATTTTACAGAAACCGAGCATCGTGTCTTGTATTATGGACCAGGTGATGAGCAACAACTGATTTCAATGCTAAACAAAGAACATATTTTACCAGATCAACTTATGCCTGTTCCGGAGCCGGTGAAGTTTGATATGGCTGATGTAAAAGAACCAAATGTATACTGGGTGAACTATGACATGGTTCAGGAAGAGATTATGTTTCTCACCAAGGGAGAGACGTTTGACAAAGACAGGATTCCCATCAGCAGAATGTTCAATGAATATTTTGGAGGAAGCATGAGTTCTCCGGTCTTTCAGGAGCTTCGCGAAGCCCAAGGGTTGGCCTATGCGGCATTCGCCTATTATGGTACGGCGTCGAAGCCAACTGACAATGATCTCTTTTACGCTTACATTGGTACGCAGGCTGACAAACAGCCCGAGGCAATGAAAGCAATGAAGAAACTCATGGATGATTTTCCTAAATCAGAAAGCGGATTGGAAGTTGCTAAGAAAGCTATTCTCAACAACATCGAAAGCCAACGTATTACCAAGACAGGAATTCTGTTCAATTATGAATCGGCGAAAAGGATGGGTGTGGACTATGATATTCGTAAAGATGTTTATGAAAAGGTTCCGCAATTTACCATGACTGACCTCGAGCAGTTTCAGCAGGAAAATATCCGGGGTAAGAATTTTAACACTGTATTGGTTGGTGATAAAAACAAAATCAATTTCAGGGAACTTCACCGTTACGGAAAGGTCCGGGAGCTATCATTGGACGAAGTCTTTGGGTATGAGAAGCCTGAGAAGGTTGATGTGGAGGGACCTAACCCATGACCTGAATTTTTTTGAATGGGACTTCAGGCGGAATTTTTAAGGTCTCATCAGTTTTGTCCTGAGGAACTATAAGTCAACCTGCACATGGTCGGTTGTTCCTTCAAGTCAGGCATTTGATGCAATGAGTGGTTCGTAAATCGATAACTCGGGAATTGGCACGACAAATTTTCCGTGCCAGTCGCTAATGTAAGAGTGACTGTTGATAATTTCATCCTTAAGATTCCAGGGAAGAATGAAGAGGTAATCGGGCTTTGCCTCCTTTATTACGTCAGGACTTAGTATTGGGATCAATGTACCAGGCAGATAATTGCCCTGCTTGTGAGGGTTCCGATCCACAGTAAAA
>DASUGQ010000029.1:0-6540 GCA_036273935.1 Cyclobacteriaceae bacterium
TTCTACGGATTTGATCTCATCCGCGGGGATCATCTTCAGTGCGTCAGCAATGCTGCTCGCCGCGATGGTTGAGGGTTTGTTGTTAATAAGCACGCGAACATTACTGCTGCCCCTCATGCTTACGTTCCCATCCATGTCTACGGACAACATCGGCACACGCTTAAGAACGTCGGTGGCATCACCACCGGCCGTCGTCGCGTCATTCTCAGCATTGTAAATGGTACGGTCAACTTTTTCCTCGATAAGAACTTTCTGGGCTTCGACCGTTACCTCTTTAAGAATTTTTTCTTCCTCTTTTATCTCAATATTTCCAAAATCAATGTTCTCCTTCCCGTCAAGTGTTATGGGCATGGTTTGCGTTTGAAATCCAATGAATGAGACAACAACATTGTATTTGCCTTCAGCGATTTTATGAATCGTGAATTTTCCTTTTTCGTCACATACCGTACCATCCACTGGCTTCTGGGTAGCGGGGTCATTTAATGCGACAGTGGCGTATTCAATCGGTTGCTTGGTAACGGCATCGATGACCGTTCCACTGATTTTACTGTTTGCCTTAACGGCGTCCTGCCCGAATGACAAATCAGACCAGGCAAAAAGTACCAGAATAAATAGAAATCGTCTCATGTTTTTTGTCTTAACTGCTGCACATTAATCAACGGTAAAGGTCGCACATTGTTCATTGAGAATGTTGGGTTTTAGATGAGTAGGCCGATATAGTCGACCTTTAAGGCACTTAAGTGAAAACGAGGATTATGGGACGAAACCAATCATTCATCGAGCGCTTCGGGTAAACGGCATAAAATTCATATGAAAGGTCAAACACTCTTTATTTTAGCCTTACCTTTATTTTCTCTTTGAGGAATTTTACAATGCAAACGTATTATCAACGCAACCGGGTTTTTCTCCTTCACCTGTCTTTCTGGTTCGTCTACATATCGTTCCTATTATTTACCATCAGTTATCGTCAGCGGGAGCGTGAGGACTTCGACTGGGAGGCGTTGATCACTTTTGTTTCTGTTCAAATGGTGTTTACGATGTTGATCGCCTATCTGAACTATTTCCTTTTCCTTCCGAGGTTTCTAAAGAGTAAAAAGATTTGGAGGTACCTGGCAGAATTTGCCATCCCCTTTGCCATCATCATGACGGTCCGCGTTCATCTGCAGCGTTACATGGTGGATGGATACACCCACAAGGAGTGGTATTTCTATTCCAGTCTTTACATCGTTCAATCCATTTCGATCACCTTATTCATCGTGATTTTTGTGGGTATGCTTCGGTTCGCTGTCGAATGGTTCGAATTCGAAGCAAGGAAAAAGGCTGTAGAGAATGAGAAGCTAACGGCTGAACTGAATTTTCTTAAAGCACAGATCAATCCCCACTTCCTGTTTAATACGCTCAACAACCTGTATTACCTGGTCTATACCAAATCCGATAATGCGACTATTGTGATCGACAAGCTCAGCAAGATGATGCGCTATATGATCTATGACTCCAATCATGCCAAGGTACAATTGAGCAAAGAGATTGAGTATATGCAGAACTACATCGACCTTGAGCGGTTGCGATTGAACAATGAGATTCCCATCCGCTTTCAAATTGACGGCGATGTAGACGGTGTCATGATTGCGCCGCTTGTTTTCATAACATTCCTTGAAAATGCTTTTAAGCACGGAGTGAGCAGCAACAAACCTGGAGCCTGGGTGGATGTAAACATCCAATTAAGCGGAAAAGAATGTGTGTATACTGTGGAGAACAGCAAAGTGGGCACCAGCCCAAATGCTAATGGCAAATCAGGAATTGGTTTGCAAAATGTTCAGAGGCGACTTGAGTTGAGTTACCCTGGTCAGTTTGACCTTCGCTCGGAAGATCTTAATGATCGTTATAAAGTTGAATTGAAGATTGTATTGTCTTGAATATAACCTGTCTTATTATTGACGATGAACCGCTGGCCCGTAACCTGATCAGGGAGTACGTTGGTAAAGTCTCGTATCTGGACCTTAAGGGGATGTGTTCGAATGCCCTGGAGGCCATAGATTTTCTGCGTCAGCAGCCAGTCGATTTATTATTCCTGGATATTCAAATGCCCGATCTTACCGGCATTTCGTTTCTGAAAGCGTTGCAAAAAAAACCAATGGTGATTTTCACAACTGCTTATTCAGAGTATGCATTGGAGAGTTATGATCTCGATGTTGTGGACTATCTCCTAAAGCCCATTACTTTCGAACGTTTCCTGCGAGCTGTTGAAAAGGCAAGCCAACGGTCGATATCCGGGCAGTCAGTCACATTGCCGGAGAAAACAATTTCGATCGAATCAACGCCATTCATTTTCGTTAAGGACGGGACGAAACTGGTGAAGGTGAAGTGGGAGGATATTTTATACATTGAGGGTTTGAAGGATTACGTGACCATACACACACGTGATCAAAAGATCGTGACCCTTCAGCGGTTAAAAGTGTTGGAGACCCAATTACCCGCCGACAAGTTTATCCGGATACACAATTCCTACATTGTGGCGCTGAATGCCATTGAGGTGATCTATAAAAACGAAGTCCAGGTCGCCAAAGCTATGTTGCCCATAAGCGAATCTTATAAAAAACCTTTCAGAGAGTTTGTGGAGAAGAATCACCTCCGTTAGGTAGCGATTACGTTACATTACCTCGTCGATTTTTTTAAACGGATCCTGTTTATTAATTGCCAGACCGACGGTCATCATAATGCCTGTTGCAAAGATAACGATGAAAAGAATCCCCTCGCTGAACGCTTCTATCCTTAGGTGTTCCGGGATACTGTAGAATAGGATCACTGTGATCAAACCTCGCGGTGCGATCAGCGTTAAGGGTGCCGAAGTCACTTTAAGAATATAACGGAGAAAGACGAAACGTATCAACACTGTTATGACAACTATTATCAGGCCTGCGATCAGAACTTCTTTTTGTAGTAACAACGCCATGTCTACTGAATAGCCAAAAAGTAGAAAGAAGAACGTTCGTATGATGAAAGCGGTTTCAGCAGTCACCAACCTCAGTTCTTTTGAAATATCAGTAAGCCGATCAAGCGAAGCAAACCGGTCCGGTATCCATCGAGAGAGATATTTGAAATTGTTCAGGGCCAGTCCGAAAAACAGAACCACCATCAGGGACGGCAGGTGCAGGAACTTCGCCGTTGAATAGATCATTACGATCACTGCGAAAGCGAGGAAGAATTTAACATGATATTTTACGTAATGAAGCAGCACGACGAGTATAAATGTGCTCAGTATCGATATCAGGACAATCAAAACCATGTCTGAACCGAACGAAACGGCCGTTGCAAGCCCCGACGTGTGTTTGATACTTAGATAGTTAAAAAGAATAATTCCCAGTATATCGGAGAAGGTACTTTCATAAACGATGAATTCCCGTTTTGCTTCATCCAGTAGCCCCGCACTGGGTATGGCTATAGCGCTGCTCACAACAGATAAGGGTACTGCATATAATAAGGCCTGTTGCCAGGTTATGTTGTAGTATTCACGGAATATGTAAGCAATGACCACTGAATTCAGCACAAGAATGGCAGCCGCAGAAATCAGTGATTTTCCGATTAGAGCAAGTTTGGATTTCTCAATAGTAAGGTCCAGTGCAGCTTCCAGAACAATGAAAATAAGACCCGTGATTCCAAGAATCTCCAGTAATGTTCTTAGTGGAGGAACTTCAAAACCAAAATAGATGGACAGATATTTCAAACCTATACCCGATGCGATCAATAATAAGACTGAAGGAATCTTGAGTTTAGCGGACAGGTAATTAAAAAAATAAGAGAGGATGACGAGAAAGCTCAGGATAGTTAATATGGAATAGGGATCCAGCTTCATACCGTTTGAATTTCTTTATTTCTTTTCAAAGAAAATTTTATTCGCTCAAAATGATCAGGAGCAATAAACGTAAAGTAATTGGAATTCTCTAATTCCGGAGGGTGACTAATTCTCAAAACATTTAAGGGTTTGAGGATGTTTCATCATTCTTCTTGTCGATTGAAAGTTTGAACGATAGCCCTTTATAATCTTTTGGCAAGTAATCAATGGGGATAGCGACAACATTTCCATCTCTTAATGCGCGATAATGTGGTGATAGTATCTCAATACCGCCTTCGTTGAATTTATCCTGAATATTTTGATGGAGTTCAGAATACAGTAAGGCGGTTTTGCCGGCCTGATCAGTGAAAGCATTAATTTGGTAGGAGACAAAGAAATCATCCAGGCTGATTTGCAAAACAAAAGGTTTTTTATCTTCCTGATCTTTGATTATTCCATTCGTGCCAAGGGCCGCCTGGATTAACAGTTCGTGCACTTTTTTCCATGGTGCGTCATAGCCTATTGTGACAGTACTACTAATAATAAGCCCAAGATTTTTCGCAGAGGTAGAGTAATTGATCGTGTGCCCCGAGAGGATGCTTGCATTTGGAATAGTTATGTCTTCATTTTTTATTGTTCTCACTCTTGTGACAAGCATATTTTTTTCAATGACGTCACCCGTTACTTCTCCGATTTTAATTCGGTCACCATTTTTAAATGGGCGCATGTATGTAATTACGAGCCCCGCTACAATGTTCGAAATCGCTGAAGATGATCCTAACGAGAAGAGTATGCCTATAAAAACCGACACACCCCGGAAGATGGGCGAATCTGAACCGGGTAGATACGGAAAGATGAGAATAAACATAAAGGCGTAGAGCAGGAATTTAAATATGTTGAAAGTGGGTTTAGCCCAATCAGGATAAAACCCAGGTATTTTTAATTCACCACGTTCAATCTCATTGCTAAAAAAATGAACGGCTTTAATCGCATAGTGGGTAACAACAACAATGACACCAATCGTAAAGAGTTTCGGGAGGTAGTTGACAATTCCACCGAAGATATTCTTAAATGGAGTAGTGATCCAGCTAAAAAGTTTTTCCGCTAACCAGGCCGTCCAGGGGAATAAGCTAAAGATCAACGGAAGCGTGATATAAAGCATCACTCCGATGATAAAGAGGCGAAGTATTTTGATTAGAATGAAGGCCACTGCCAATTCGCGTTGGCTGTCCAACAACTGATACCCCTTAAACCGAATCCCCTTCAATATGCTGTCTTGTAGCTGAATTGTTTTTGACCTGATTGCATTGAACAGCTTGTTGATAAGTTTGATCAATAAGTAAATGCCCGTCAGGATCAGGATCACAAGGCCAATGCGGATAAATAATGTCCGCAGACTTTTCGATTCTCGTTCATCATTAATTGCTTTGACGATAACTTTGGCGCGCTGATGTGCCAATAGCGTATCAATTGATCCATCCAACAATGCATCCGTGTTAGAAATGGTTGTAATCGTGATTTCTTTGTAAGTAATATCAGCGCCGGATCCCGAAGGAAGGACCCTGATTGAATCAGGCATAAATTCAACTTCTTCGGCAATATTTCGAATTTTTTGTGTTACTGCGTCTGCTCGTTCCCGGGCGCTGAATGATCCGATACGGGTGAAAATGTAGAATAACGTATCGGAAAAAGGAACAACAGGGTATCCTACAGCGCTTGCTTTGAGTTTGGCGAGTCGTTCCTGATTTAACCTGTTTTGAATTGAATCGCCCTGTTGTATTGAGTCTAGTTTGTGAAGTAAGTTCTTAACAGACTTATCTCCTGAATTTTTAAGTTTAGTGATCTCGTTAAGTAATTCCATTCTCCGTAGAGAATCTACGCGATGGATACTGTCCATAACAACAAGCATTTTCCTTGCGTCTTCCAGTGACAACGTATCGGCACTGGTTTGTGCGTTTATGGAGAAGTCACTTGTTAGAAGGATCAGCGCTATTAGCAGAAACTTTATTAAGCCGGTTTTTCGACGGAATCGGTTTGCTGGACTCATTACCATTATAACCTTCATTTTGAACCATATGTTATGAAATAAATTACACAATTTAGACCATGGATATATCTTTATGAAGCGGAGATCGAATCGATGTTCGGGTTTTTTGCTATGCATTGAAATTAAAATATATTTGCATCCCAAAACAAATGGGGTCATAGCTCAGCTGGCTAGAGCGCTACAATGGCATTGTAGAGGTCGTGGGTTCGACTCCCACTGGCTCCACAAAGTCCTTCGAAGGATGAGACTTCGTTATGAGCTATTATATATACATCCTTTACTCCTCTTCATGTGACAAATATTATGTAGGTCACACTGATTCACTAGGCGATCGACTTGGTCAGCACAACGCTGGTCAGGGAGATTCCTTTACGAGGTTGTGTCTTCCCTGGAGCATGGTTTATCATGAAGTTTTTCCTGACCGGTCTTCGGCGATGAAAAGGGAAAGGGAGATCAAATCGAAGAAGAGCAGAAAATACATCGAATGGCTGATCAGCGCTCAGCGCTAGAGCGTCCCGAAAGCATTCGGGAAGGCCGTGGGTTCGACTCCCACTGGCTCCACAAAGTCCTTCGAAGGATGAGACTTCGTTATGAGCTATTATATATACATCCTTTACTCCTCTTCATGTGACAAATATTATGTAGGTCACACTGATTCACT
>DASUGQ010000030.1:0-13235 GCA_036273935.1 Cyclobacteriaceae bacterium
TGGTCTTCTTCCTTCGCAGTTCTTCGCGGCAATAGTTAACGGCAATTTTATACAACCATGATTTGAAGCGGCTGATCTCCTGCAGTCCGGCCAGGTTCCGGCACATGGAAATAAAAGTCTTTTGCGATACCTCCATGGCCAAGTCATGGTCGAGAAAAAACTTGTAGCTGAAGTTATAGATGCGCTTATACCACAACTGAACAAGCCGGCCCTGGGCATTCTGATCCCCCTCCCTCGCGCGCTGAATAAGGGTATCGGAATGCATCATAGCAACATCCAATAAAGTCTCTGCATGCATGATCAACTCAAATTGCCTGAATTACCGCTAAAACAATATAAAGATGGAGGATGACAGGGAATAGTTTTATTTGAAAGGAGAATTTTCTAACGAAAGTGAATTAAGAAGAAGGCACCAAGAAACATTATTCATTATATTTTTCGGACTTTCCCGCTTCCACAGTCCTGTTATCTTTACGCATTCATGAAAAAGATAATTTCATTTCTTATTCGTTACGTTCCAAGAAGATACCTCCAACGGATCGCCGGAGCCGGGCTCAAAGTGCTGGGGGTCTTTTATCGGGGCAGCAACGTCACATGTCCCGTGTGTGGAAAGAGCTTCACCAAATTTCTTCCCTATGGACGAATTAATCCCAGGCCGAATGCACTCTGCCCAAATTGCCTGGCCCTTGAACGACATAGACTGATCTGGATGTATCTCCGCGAGAAAACAGAATTCTTCAATAAGAAATTGAAAGTGTTACATATTGCCCCGGAAGCCTGCTTCATTAAGCGATTTGAAAAGCAGCATGGAGATGGTTACATCACGGCTGACATCGAGTCGCCGCTTGCAAAAGTAAAAATGGACATTCATTCCATTCCTTTCGGGTCCGACACATTCGATGTTGTTCTTTGTAATCACGTTTTGGAACATGTTGACGACGATATTAAAGCCATGCGTGAGATCCATCGCGTGCTAAAACCCGGTGGATTCTCCATCATGCAGGTTCCTTTCTTCAACCCTGTAGGAGAAAAAACTTTTGAAGATGCGTCGATCACCAATCCGAAAGAGCGTGAAACAATTTTCGGACAGGATGATCACGTCAGAAAGTACGGGCGTGATTATCCGAAACGAATTGAACAGGCCGGGCTAAAGGCAGTGGAGGATCAGTTTGTGAATGAACTGAGTGACGCAATGAGAAATAAGTTTGGCTTAGTGCGAGGTGAGATCATCTACAAAGGGATCAAATAGATTCTTTGTCTCAATACCTTAGTCAATTTACATCATCAGGGTGCTGTACATTAAACCATTATCATAGACCGATGGCATCTCACCAATCCGTACTCTGGTGGAGAAACCCGCTGCCAGCGCAAGGGCGTTCAAACGATCAAAGGGAACAGGAAAAGGGATCCACGGATTCGGCCTGTCCCGGTTATATTCAACAACGATCACTCTTCCACCAGGCAACAAGGACTTATTCCTGACCTTGAGAAGAAAAGCGACCTGGTCTTCAACATAATGGAGGGCGTTGGCCATTAAAATACCATTGGATGGGAGGCAATAAAAATCTTCACCCGTGAAATCCGCCACCCTTGTGATGATCTTCGCTCCATGGGACGGACGCGTTATTTGTTTCAAAGCGTGTTGATCTTTATCCACTGCGTAAACAATACTTTTGCTGTCCAGCAATCCAGCGAGCGCATTGGTAAAGGTTCCCCTACCGGCGCCGAGGTCAGTCCATACCTGGGCGGGCAAAGCTTTGTCAATCCCTCCCTCAATCAATCCGATGGCCGAAGATGTATCCATTTCAGACGAACGATTGTACTAAAAGAAAAATGCCAGGAGATACCCGGCATTTTAGTTATCAAAATCAAAACGTGAATACTCATCCCAGCCGTTCAAGCACTTCCATGACTTCCTTTACTGCCTTGCGGCTCGCTTCAAGCATAGCCTTTTCATCATCGTTCAAATCCAGCTCGATGATTTTCTCAATTCCATTTTTACCCAACACAACCGGAACGCCGAGGTAGCAATCCTTGATGCCGTACTCGCCGTCCAGTTTAACGCAAACCGGGAAAACCCTGCGTTGATCTTTCACGATGGCTTCCACCATTTGTGCAGCCGCAGATCCCGGCGCATACCAGGCTGACGTACCCATCAGTTTCACCAACTCGCCGCCGCCAACTTTTGTGCGTTCTAGAATCGCATCAAGTTTATCCTTGTCAATTAATTCCGTTACCGGAATGCCGGCAACAGTTGTGTAACGAGGAAGAGGCACCATGGTGTCGCCGTGTCCGCCAAGCAACATAGCCTGAATATCTTTCGGTGAAATGTTCAACGCCTCTGCGAGGAATGCGCGGTAACGCGCCGTGTCAAGAATTCCGGCCATACCCATGATGCGGGTGCGGGGAAACTTCGAAGTGATATGCGCCTGATACGTCATCACATCCAGCGGATTCGATACGACAATGATGATCGACTCGGGGGAATGCTTGACAACATTTTCCGTGACCGACTTGACAATCCCCGCATTCGTACCAATAAGGTCATCGCGACTCATACCCGGTTTACGCGGCAACCCGGATGTGATCACCACGACATCTGAATTTGCTGTTTTCGAATAATCATTCGTTGAACCAACGGTTTTCGAATCGTAGAGGTCGATGGGAGCTTTTTGCCAAACATCAAGTGACTTTCCTTCGGCAAGGCCATCCTTTATATCGATGAGTACAATTTCATTTGCTACTTCTTTGTAGGCAAGGACATCTGCACAGGTAGCACCAACATTGCCGGCGCCAACTACAGTAATTTTCATAAGCTTATTGGATTTATAGATTTAAGATGTGTAAAATCCGATGTCGGGAATTGATTCAAAATAAGTGGTATAGAGTTGACTGTTAGCACGTTGACTTATTGGAGTGTCGCGACCTCCCTTAAAACCGGGCGCCAATTTAGAACAGGCAGGGGGAAAATGGAAATTAAATCATCAGAAGTCCGTGCTCCAGGATTGAAACGCCTGGCCACAGCACTATTTATTTTCGGATTTTACAACGAGGACTGTCTTTGTCAGGTCAGTCACTTTGTACGGATCAGCAATCCGTTTTCCGACAACCCAAACTATTTCACCCTCTGATTCAAGTACGGTCACAGCACCTTTGTTGGGCAGGTCAACCTTCTCATCAACGAGAAAGTCACTGACCTTCTTGCGCTGCGTCATGCCCAGCGGAATAAACCGGTCACCCTCCTGCCAATGACGCCACACAACGGGATATTGAATCTTGTCCGCATCAAGTTGGGCAATCCGTTTATCTTTACTCAGCGTGAACTGCTCCACTTGAATCAACTCCAGCGTAAGACGAAGTTCATTCGCCTCAACACGCGAGTCACCTGGAAGTATCGTTAACCGTGTGCGTTCCTGGTTGGTCTTCCTGGCCAAAACAAAATCATCCCGGTCGATGGTCAAATCATATTTGTCGGTGTGGAATACCTGACCTGCCTGACGATCTGGTTTGACAATATCGACGCATTGATCGAAATTAAATCCAAGATCTTTAACCAATTCCCAAAGCGTCACCGCACCGAACGGTTGATTGAGAATGCCTTCCTTCCTGATGAGCACATGTCTGCCATCGTAATAAATATTTCGAACGCTGAAGTCTTTGAGGTAAAGGCGCGCAAATTCGCGCGCTGCGTTTAACCTTAACAAGGTGTCAGCAAATGTCTCGTCAAGGTTCGGATTAATCTCTTTGAGCAAAGGGATCACGCGATGACGGATGAGGTTCCGCTGGTAATAGTCAGATGAATTGGACGAATCTTCACGCCACTCTATTTTGTTTTCCAGTGCGAAGGATTCAATCTGCTGTCGCGATGCAAACAACAATGGCCGGATAACTTTCTGATGTTTCACCGGTATGCCTGCGAGCCCGTCGATTCCCGTACCTTTTATTAAATTAAGCAGAATGGTTTCCAGTACATCGTTGAGTTGGTGTGCCGATGCAATAACGGTATACCCATGCTCCATCGTCAATTCATTGAACCACTCATACCGAAGCTCGCGCGTGGCCATTTGAATGGAAATTCCTTTTGCGCGTGCATAATCCCTCGTTTGGAAATTCTTTAAATGCAGTGGAAATCCATAAGCTTGTGCCTTAGACCTGACAAATTCCATGTCCTGTTCTGACTCCTTTCCGCGCAACTGGTAATTACAGTGAGCAATTCCTGCCTGGAATCCGGCCTGCCTGAACAAATGCATCATCACCATGGAATCAATGCCGCCACTGATAGCCAGGAGAATTTTATCATTCTTCGTGAGCAGTTTATGCTTGCTGATATGGTTTAAAAATTGCTCCAGCATAATCAAATGTACTATTTGAAGGAGTAATTCCATTACTTCCTTTCCAAATTATGGATGGACCTCGTAGCTTGCAAGTTGAATGATATCGTGCATAAAAAATAACATAGCCATAATCGTGAGGGCGGGCCTGTTTACCCTGGCCACCGTTACGATCACACCACTCGTCGCCCAGAAGAAAGTCAAGCTCCAGCATTCTGATCAGCTGGAATTTAATAAGCAGGAGGGCTACCAGAAACTCATTGGTAACGTGGTCTTCACTCAAAACCAAACCACCATTTACTGCGACTCGGCCTATCTCTACAAAGACAAGAATTCAATTGATGCGTTCGGAAGGGTGAAGATAACCGAAGGTGATTCAGTAACGGTAACCAGCAGAAGACTCGAGTATGATGGGAATACCAAAAAGGCCAAACTGCGAAACAACGTCGTCTTTGTTAAATTAAATACGGCAACCCTTTATACCGATCATCTCGACTACGATCGTCCATCAAATCTGGCCGTTTATTTTGACGGTGGGAAAATGGTTGACACTATCAATACACTCACCAGTAACAAAGGCTACTACGACGTCAACTCAAACATGGCTTCATTCAAGAAAGATGTACATGTTAAGAATCCTGATTACACGATGACCTCCGACAGTCTTCAATATAATTCCCGGAGCAAGATCGTGTATTTCCGCACGCCGACAACCGCCGTTGATAACGAGGGAAAAACTTTTGTCTACGAAGGTGGCGAATATGACACCCGGACAAAACGGTCGGACTTTCTCCAGGGGATTGCCGAATCTCCCAGCTATCAACTGAAGGGCACGGACTGGAAGCTCGACCGGATCAGGCAAGTTTACCAGGTTCGGAAAGATGTGGTGATGACGTCCAAGAAAGATAACCTGATCATACACTGCCAGGCTGCGGATTATTATAAGGCGAAGGAGATCACAAAAGCGTACGACAATGCCTGGGTGGCCAAAGTCACTGAAAACAATGATACGCTTTTTATCAGCGCTGATACGCTTGTCTCCATTGATAGTCCCGACCCGACCAAGAAGAGGCTATTAGCTTACCATCATGTAAGGATATTCAAGACCGACATGCAGGGGATTGCCGATTCGCTGGAATATCGCGCTTCTGATTCGACGATTATTTTTTACAAAAATCCTGTTCTCTGGAACAAAGGGAATCAAATGACGGCAGACTCCATCACGATGCTAATCGAAAACAACACCATCAAAAGGATTTTTATGGTTAAGAATTCCTTCGTGATCTCACAGGACACAATATTAAATTTCAACCAGATCAAGGGACGTAACATGACCGCCGAGATGGAAGGGGGTCAGATAAACCGGGTGTACGTTGAAGGCAACGGAGAGAGTTTATATTTTATTCTTGATGACGAAGACAAATCATTTACCGGAATGAATAAGATTGTCTGCAGTAATATCCTCATCCGGTTTAAAGATGGGCGGGCCGATAACCTCTCCTTCTATGTGCAGCCGGATGCCAGTTTTATTCCTCCCCACGAACTTCAGGAGACCGATAAGCAACTCAAGGGTTTCACCTGGAAAATTAAAGAACGTCCCGGGCGAAAGGACGTGGTGCCGGTCCCATAAAACAGCCGGTCAAAAGCTAAAATCGCCGAACGAATGCACTGTTACTTTATTGTAAATAAAATTGAGAATTTTCCGCTTAACGCTATGACAATCGATCGAAATGTTTAAATTTTGCGAAGTTCGAGGTGCCAGGTAAGCAAATGAAAACGTTTCTGTGGTTGGTTATGATGTTTTCGCTGAGTCACGGCCTGGCGGCTCAGGGATTTGAAATCGTCAGCCTGCAGGAATCCTACAAGGGGACCATTGGCGATGTCATCAAGGCTCCCCTCAACTTCAAAAATAATAGCACTCGTCCGTTAACGTTGATCATCCGAAAAGCTGGTGGGCAGATCGGTACCTCCCAGAGGAACTATTACTGTCGCGACGGCAATTGCCTTGACGAATCTGTCGAAGACTACATCGTAAAGGTTGAGCCAGGCCAAACCCTTAACTCTCTGCAGGTTGCTCTTGAAGCGGGACTCGTGCCCGGCGAAAGTTCCATTCGATACATCGCTTTCAATAAGTCAAACCCGACAGAAGCACTCGAGGTGGAATTGAATTTCATTGTTGAGGAGAAAACCGAAAAGGTGAATATTTATTCATCGCGCACCATTACCCTGCAGGATGTATATCCTAATCCTGCAACGAATTTTGCCTTTGTAGACTACAAAATGGACCAGGACAACACAAAGGCAAAAATTATTTTGCACAATGTTCTCGGAAACTCGGTGGGTGAATACGATCTCCAACCCACTGAAACCAAGGCCAAGATTCAGACCTCCGACCTCAACCCCGGAATTTACTTTTACACCCTTTATGTCAACGGGGAGGCCGTGATGACCCGAAAAATTGTCGTGAATAAATAATCGTCGGCGCACACCTTTTCCGGCATCCCGATCATCCTGATAAATAGTTACTTAAATCAGAAATTCAATCTGAGAAAGTTCGTTTTACAGATAACTATTGAAGTGCTATATTTGCGGGCTTATGCGAAAACCTTATTCATTCTTATTGGTTCTTGTTCTTCCTCTCCTGCTCCTTTCGTGCGGTAATTTCAGGAAAATTGAGAAAAACCCTGACTGGCGCGTGAAATATGAAGGAGCTTTGAACTACTATGCCAAAAAGGACTATTTTAAGGCTGCCTCGCTTTTCGAACAAATTCTTCCCATTGTAAGAGGATTGCCGGAAGGTGAAAAAGTGCAATTTCAAATGGCCTACTGCCAATATTATCAAAAGACTTATCTCATTGCCTCGGAGCTGTTCAAGACCTTTTACGAAACATACGGAAGGAGCACATTGGTTGAGGAAGCCAGGTTTATGTACGCTTATTCCCTTTATGTCTCATCCCCTAACGCAAACCTGGATCAAAACAGCAGCATCCAGGCGATGGCGGCCATGCAGGAATTTCTGAACCGTTATCCCAACAGCAAATTCATGGATCAGGCACTTGAATCCATTAAAGTTACCCAGGGAAAGCTGGAAAAGAAGGGCTTTGATAATGCCCGTCAGTATTACAAGATGAGACAGTATAAGGCGGCGATCGTCGCGCTTGGAAATTTCAAAAAGAATTTTCCGGATTCCAAATATGTTGAGGACGCTCAATACCTCATCGTTGTAGCGCAGTTCAACCTCGCTGAGCAGAGTATCTACTCCAGGCAGGAAGAGCGTTACAAAGAGGTCATTACGTCATACAAAGAATTGATCGACAAATACCCCGACAGCGATTTTCTTCGGGATGCAGAAAGACTTTATTCTGAAAGTCTGCAAAAATTAACCAAGTTTAAAAACAATAATAACACATAAGCTTATGGCCATTCAATCATCCATCATCACACGCGACATTGACAAGATTGCCGAACCTACTGAGAACATTTATCAATCAGTGGTCGTCATCAGCAAACGTGCAAAACAAATTGCCGTTAACCTGAAAGAGGAACTCAACAACAAACTGGCAGAGTTCGCAACAACGGTTGACAACCTTGAAGAAGTTTTTGAAAACCGCGAGCAGATCGAGATCTCCAAGTTTTACGAGCGCATGCCAAAACCTACTTCGACTGCCACGGAAGAGTTTCTTGAGGGTAAAATTTCCTTCCGCCTCCGGAACGCAGAGGAAGAAAACCAAGACTAGGCAGAACAGACCCAACGTTCGAAGCATAACCTTCTTCGAACTTTATGTTCAGCACTTTCTTCAACGCCTGATCCTCCATTTATGAGTGCCCTGCAAAACAAAAAAATCATCCTTGGCATTACGGGAAGCATTGCAGCGTATAAGGCTGCCGTATTGACGCGGCTGCTCGTCAAAGCCGGCGCTGAAGTAAGAATAGTCATGACTCCGTCAGCATCCGATTTTATAACACCCCTTACCCTATCGGTACTTTCGAAAAATCCTGTATTACAGAAATTTTCAAGTGAAGACGGACAATGGAACAACCACGTCGAACTGGGTCTCTGGGGCGACGCGTTCATCATTGCGCCAGGCAGCGCTAACACCCTTTCCAAGATGGCGAACGGTTTGTGTGATAACCTCCTCATAGCGGTATATCTTTCAGCACGCTGCCCTGTGTTTTTTGCTCCCGCGATGGACCTTGACATGCTTAAACATTCGTCGACCCAGGAAAATCTGAATAGGATTATGGGCTTCGGCAACCATATCATCAATCCCGGTTATGGAGAACTGGCCAGTGGGCTGATCGGCGACGGACGAATGGCAGAGCCGGAGGAAATCGTGACACAGCTCGAAAATTTCTTTTCTGATAAAAAAAAACTTTCAGCTAAAAGGGCCCTCGTAACTTCTGGCCCAACCTACGAGGCCATCGACCCGGTTCGTTTTGTCGGAAATCATTCAACCGGCAAAATGGGATTCGCCATTGCCGAAGCATTGGCGGGTCAGGGTGCTGCTGTAGATTTAGTGACAGGTCCCACCCATCTGCATACCAATCATCCCAACATAAACGTTAGACCTGTTGTGTCATCGGAGGAAATGTACGAAGCTTGCATGGAGCTATTTCCTTCTGCGGACATTACTGTGCTGGCAGCCGCAGTCGCTGATTATAAACCGGCAAAAGTCGCTGCCCAAAAAATAAAAAAGACAGAGGGAGATGTGACACTGGAACTGACAAAAACCAGGGATATTGCCGCGTCACTGGGAAAGCTCAAGCACAATGGCCAGGTTATCGTTGGCTTTGCACTTGAAACAGAAAACGAGCAGGCAAATGCAATAAAAAAACTTGAAACCAAAAATTTCGACCTGATTGTTCTCAACTCTCTGAAAGATAAAGGAGCAGGATTTGGACACGACACCAACCGGATTGCCATTATCGACAAGAACCAACAGGTAAGGCAATATGACCTGAAGTCAAAAACAGAAGTCGCCATCGATATCGTCGGTGCCATAAAGGAAGTGCTTCACGTCTGAATTATTCCCGGTATTCACATTACCTTTAGCTAATCCAAAAAATGAAATGAGGGTACTTTTTTTTCTTTTTGGCTTTTTATTCATAACCTTCATTGGTAGGGCGCAAGAACTCAACTGCATCGTTACCATCAACGCCACCCAGGTGCAGACTTCGGACAGGGGTATTTTTAAAGACATGAAAATTGCGATCGAGCAATTCATGAACGGGCGCAAGTGGACGAGCGATTCCTACAAAAGCTATGAAAAAATCAACTGCAGCCTGCTCATCACAATCACCAAAATGCCCGCCATTGGAAGCTTTAGTGCAACTGTGCAGGTACAATCCGCACGACCGGTCTACGATTCAAATTACTCCACCCTCGTCCTGAATTTCGCCGATCGCGATTGGGAATACGAATACATTGAATCCTTGCCGCTGGAATACAATGATAATACCTACACGGCCAACCTGACCTCCATGCTGGCATTCTATGCTTACGTTATCATTGGAATGGATTATGATTCTTTCAGTGAACTGGGCGGGACCCCCTATTACCAAAAGGCGCTTATGGTCGTGAACAACGCGCAAGGTGCCAATCGTCCCGGCTGGCAGCAGCTTGGAAGCAACCGCAACCGGTATTGGCTGATCGAGAATATTATCAATTCGCAGTTTCAGGATGTACGAAAAGCACTTTACGCCTACCATCGGCTGGGGCTCGATACCTTCAGCAAGGATCCAGACCAGAGTCGAACCGTTATTTTGAGTTGCCTTAAAGATGTGAAGAAGGCGCGCGACTTCAATCCGAATGCCATTATTATTATCAGTTTTATGGACGCCAAATCCAAAGAGATTGCCAACGTCTTTTCCGAGGGAAATATCCAGGTTCGCCGCGAAGCCTATGATGTCATCACGTCCATCGATCCTACTAATAACGCATCCTACGAGAAAATTCTTAAGAATTGATCACTGCGAGTCTCGCTTTTGAAAAGCATTCGTAAAACCTATTTTTGCTGACACACACCACTATTGTGAGTAAAAAACAAATCCGCATTCTCGATCAGGCCATCTTGAAAGAAAGGCTTCCGGAATTTCTGAATAAGAAAGTGAACCTGATTTTAAAGGACAACACGGTTGTTTTCGGAGAATTAAAAAAAATAGAAGATCACGCCCTTCACGTTACCAACATGAGGCTAAAGAAAATTAAATTACCCCTGGAATCGATCGTAGAATTTTTCACTGACGTTGACGCCTGATGCTCCGAAGCATAACCATAAAGAATTATGCGTTGATCAAACAACTGGAGATGAATCCTTCATCCGGCCTCAGCGTCATCACCGGTGAGACAGGAGCGGGTAAGTCGATCATGCTGGGGGCATTAGGTTTACTGATGGGCAATCGCGCTGATACTAAAGTTCTTTGGGATGAAACAGAAAAATGCGTCACGGAAGGTGTCTTCGACATAGCTGACTACAAACTTGAGAAGGTTTTCAAGCATGAGGATCTCGATTATGATGATCAGACGGTGCTACGTCGGGAAATCAGTCCCAATGGAAAATCAAGGGCCTTTATCAATGATACACCTGTTACCCTCGACGTAATGAGACGGATGGGAAGTCTTCTAATGGATATCCATTCGCAGCATGAAATATTATTGTTAGGTAATCGGCAGTTTCAACTCAACCTGATCGATGCCTATGCCGGCAATCAAACCTCACTAGAAAATTACACCGCGTCCTGGCTGGATTTTCTTCGCGCAAAGAAAGCGCACGAAACATTAACACTGCAAGCCGAAAGCCTGCGGCAAGAAGCAGATTATGTTTCCTTCCAGCTGGATGAGTTGGAAAAAGCTGAACTGGAGGAGAATGAGCAGGAGTCACTGGAATCTAACCTTAAAGTAATGGAGCATGCGGAGGAAATTAAGAGCAAGTTGCAGCAGTCCCTTGAGTTGCTAAGTCGTTCAGATTATGCCACACGATCGACACTGGCTGAGGCGCGGACTCAAGTCAGCAGTCTTGCCTCTTATGGCCAGGTATATGCTCAACTGCACAGCCGCATCGAAAGTCTGCTCATCGAACTGGATGATATCCTGAACGAAATAGAAGGTACAGAGGAATCTGTAGAATATGATCCGGCACGGGCGGAAACAATACAGGAACGATTGAGCACTATTTACCGCCTCCAAAAGAAACACAATGCAAACGACATTCGCCAACTGTTGAACATACAGGAGGAATTGCGGAAAAAGGCATCGTTAACTGCTAATCTCGATGAAGCCCTCGCAAAGGCAAAAGCGGATTTACTACAGGCTGAAACGGAATTAAATCGCAGTGCTGTGGGCCTTTCCGCCACGCGTAAAAAAGTGTTTGCACCATTAGCCAAAGAGTTAGTCAACTTATTAAAGGAGCTGGCCATACCGGAAGCCCAGTTACAGATTGAGCATAATACTGTCGCTCCGAATGCAACCGGAACGGACGACATCGAAATTTTCTTCAGCGCAAACAAGGGAATAGCGCCGCGGCCTTTGGCGCAGGTTGCATCAGGTGGCGAGTTTTCACGACTGATGTTTTGTATTAAATATGTGATGGCAGAAAAAACTGCCATTCCCACACTCATCCTGGATGAAATTGACAGTGGTATTTCGGGCGAAGTTTCCATCAAACTCGGCAGCCTGATGAAAAAAATGGCGAAGGGGCACCAGCTCATTACCATTACGCATCTCCCGCAGATCGCGGCTAAAGGCGATGCACATTACTATGTATTCAAAGACAATTCCAAAGATAAAACGATCAGCAACATTAAATTGCTGAATGAGGAAGAGCGCATTCGTGAAATCGCCCAAATGATTGGAGGATCCAAACCATCAGCGGTGACCCTTCAAGGGGCAAAAGAATTATTGAATATTGATTAGTCACCAGCGGAACAGGCGCGGTCGTACACCCAAACATGTTCGGCTGCATTCCTGAATTTCAGTTTCTCACCACCATACGCTTCAGCCATTTTTGTGCAATCACCAAAAATATCATCGAAGTCTTTCTTATAACTTCCCTTCTTCACTTTGAATGCCCGGTTGTTGTCTTTGACAAAAAGGTAGGATTTGTCCTCCTGACCAGTGATGCTCACCGTTCCGGAATTAAGTCCGTTTGTTTCGACGGCAAGCGGGTCCTGAAAAACTTTGATGCGAGAGTCAAAATCAGGATTTAGCAATTGCAACAACGCATACTTATCTTTTTTCCCAGGCATTAGTGCCTGCTGATAAACAATGTATTCTCGTTTTGCAATTTCATTGAAATCAGCCTTTCGTAAATTTCCTGATGGTCTCCGTGCTTTCTGCCATCAATTCCATTTTCACAAGGCCCGTGGATTTCACACCAAACTCCCTGATTTGCACGGCCGGTACTTTTAGCTTTTCGCCATTGCTATTTTCAATGGTGATTGCCTTTATTCCCTCGCCGATATCGTAAGACTTCACTTTTCCCTCCATCCGGGTGCCATCGGTTCTAACGATGTAACATTCGTTGGCGTGCGGTACCTCTTCGACCGGTGTAATAAAACCTTGCGCAGGGCTTGTGATAATTCCCCAAATAAAAAAGATCACAAATGAGCTAGCTATTTTATGCATGCAAAATCAATTTAAGATCCATGGGGTATGGTTTTCATCCGCCGAATATTTATCCTTAAACTGAAAATGTAAAGTAAAGTTTCATTACGAAACTGAATTCCTAAGTTTTACTGTTCCTTACTAACCGCCACACTTCATCATAGGCAATCTCACCTTCATCCACCATTTCCCGAATAACATCAATGAAAAGCTCCCTGTCTTTTGGTGCGATCTGCTCTTCCAACTCCTCAACACTCATTTTCTTTTTTGCTATCAGCAGCAACACTTCATCTCTCACCTCA
>DASUGQ010000031.1:0-4290 GCA_036273935.1 Cyclobacteriaceae bacterium
TACTTTTTCTTAAACGGTCGGACTTCAGAGGGCTTAGGGTTTTGATCTCTTTTTTCTGTCCTTTTTTCGTCGGGCCGCCGCGTTGAATATTTGTTGGTGGAACTCTTTCTAATAGCGCGTTTGCCCTCGGATTCGGCTCCAAATCTGGTTGGTGATTCTTTCTTGAAATTTCTCTTTTGAGAACCCGTTGACCGGGTCGAAGATTTCTTTCCTCTGCCTCCGGATGAGGAGTTAGTCCTGCGCATCGGGTTCCTTTAAATCAGTATTCTCCCCGATCGTATTTACTTCGTGAGCAAAATCCTTGGGTGTCGGTAATTCTGTCAAATCATTGATACCAAAATACTCCATGAATTTCTGTGTTGTTCCATAAAGCATCGGCCGACCTATTGTATCTGCTTTGCCTTTAATTTCGATAAGGCCTTTGTCCAGCAATTTTTGAACGGCATAGTCACAATTGACTCCTCGAATATTCTCAATCTCAGTTTTCGAAATAGGTTGTTTGTATGCCACGATGGAAAGCGTCTCCATTGCAGACGTTGAAAGACGCTTCTTTGACTGTTGCTTGAGCATTATTCCAATGCTTGACTGATAGGCTGGCTTCGTTAAGAACTGATAACCCCCTGCAGATTTGTATAGCTGGAATGAATAATCGTCGCTCAAATACTTTTCTTCAATTCGCTGCAATGCGCCAGTCACATCCTCTTCGGGAATCTCTGTGCCAAACATCTCGGCAAGGCAAGCAATTAAATCACCCATCTTTATCGGGGATGGTGAGCAAAATATTAAAGCCTCAATATGGTTTTGAAGAAAATCCACCTTACTCTTGTTGCATCAGTTTAGCTTCAATGGACTGCGTTGTGTGGGGAACAGCGATCAGTCTTTCTTTGGAGATAAGCTTCCCGGTTACTGAACAAATGCCATATGTACCATTCTTGATTCGAACAAGTGCGTTCTCCAGATTGGTAATATATTTTTGCTGACGCGCTGCAAGCTGACTCAGGTTTTCTTTCTCAGCTGTTTCTGCTCCGTCTTCAAGAACTTTTGTGTTTCCTCCTGAAGTCGCGTCGGTTCCTTCATCATTATTCCGGTTAAGAGTCTCCTTTAGGATTCTGTATTCATCGCGCGCTTTTTCAAGTTTCTCCAAAATGAGCTTCTCAAATTCCTTAAGCTCATCGTCGGAGTATCTCGTCCTCGTATCATCTGTCACGGCCTTCGCCGGCTTATGGGCAATCGGTCTCTGGTTCGGTATTTGAAACATATTTAACTGTGTCGGTGGAGGGCTCACAGGCTTAGGCGTCGACGGAACGGTCGCAGCAATAACGGGAGGTTTTTCAACTTTCGTCTTTATTGGAGCCGTCTTCTTCTCGACCTTTAATTCCTTTTTTGGCGCCACTGTCTTCTTCTGCGTTACAACAGGTTTTACTTCAACCTTCCTGGTCGTTGTTTTCTTCGCCACAACTTTTCGCTCAGCTTTTTTAGCCGGTTTTGAAACTGCTTTCTTTGCCTTCGTTGCGGGTTTCGATTTTGAAGCAGGCTTGCGCTTAGGTTTTGCCGTTACTTTTTTGGCGGCTTTTTTACTAGCCTTGGCAGTTGATTTTTTCTTTGCTGAAGCCATGGTCTGTTTCCTCCTTTGGTAAAAGATGCGCAAAATTAACGGCCTGTGGGTAAAACAAAAAAATATTATAGGAATTATTCCTTCTAATTATTCTTTTCATCGTTTTTGATCTAAAAACCTGATCATAAGGCTAACGTTCCACGGTTTAGAACTGCCCCGCAATTACGATCCGTCTACGAAACGTTCTGACTTCACCAGCGAGATCAAACACCTCAAACCACACAAAGTAATAACCAATTCGTCCTTTGCCGCCATCATCCCTGTCACCATCCCAGCGGTAAAAACCTTCTGTTCCCAGCACGTCATTGTTCGCTAATGTTTTAACCGGGCGTCCCTGGGCATCAAAAATTTTTGCGTTAGCAACAAACCCCCCTTGGTCAAAGTGATAATGGATTTGTGTGAAATTCGGATGACCATAAACTGGCTGAAAGATTTCCGGATCGACATTTATTGAATTTGACGCGACGGAATTCTCGGGACGCGCGTTTGAATTTAAATATCCCGGCGTCGCATAATGCTCCGTTGTGCTTGCGGATTTCCAGTTTTGAGGATCATTGCTAGGTGTCATGAATGAGACCCTTTCCAGCGACACTCCTTCTTCATCCTTTATCAATGGCGAGTGAAGGTCGTCGCTATAAACAACCGCGTCAATAATTTTTCCGCTATCGGTAATTAAGACAATTGACCCTTCATTATCCGGTAGTGATGGCAAGTCGGCTTTCAGAAAATTATCGATTTGTGAATTTGGATACTGCCCGATTACAACGTCGGGGTTACTCGTAAGTACCAAATAAGAATCTGGTTTGAGCAGCACATCATGATCGGTCAAAATCCTTTCATTGAAAATGGAATGATCTTCTCTATTGGCCGTTGTCCAGTTATTCAGATTGATGTATTTTTTAGAGCTGTTATGCAGTTCCACAAAATCGACACCTGTAGGTTGGGGGTTAAAAAGTATTTCATTGATAACAATATCCATGCTATCGGCCTCTTCTGTTACCGCAAAGTATTGAGAATTACGATTCGCATTAATCAGGTTCAAATTACAATCTCGCACAGCATTAACAGTAATTTTGTAAAGCAAACTCATCTGCATAGACTCATCTAACGTTACCTCAAGATTTCGAAGACTACCGTCACTAAATCCAACTCGAGAAACAGTCAATGACGGCTCAATAAAAATTGAGCTTACAGCAACATCCTCCCATGCGAGCTTCTCATCAAATTGCAAAAGGATCGTTGTTGGAGAGTTTGCAACAGCGCTATTCAATGACGGCCCTGTGATGTCCGGCTTATTTGCGTAGACGGAATTTTGTCTTCCTGGCGTTCCGCCACTTTCATCTTCTGAAGCAATCCAGTTTTCCTCCTCTCCACAGGGGTTGTTTGGATCAATAAGTTCCAGCGACCAGCCGCCGTTTTCCTTTTCTGAATCCTTGTACCATAAACTTGAATACTGAACTGAGTCAATTGTAGTACCCTCAGCAGATTTTACGACAATTCTATCGCCGGCATTATTTAGAGATGGAAAGTTCGAGACACCCATCACGTTATAGTAGGACGAAAAAAGTCCTTGAGATGATGAGGGCACAATCACGAGGTACTCGCCGGGTGATATGGTTTGATTTGGAAGCTTTGAAATGGATGCTCCGTCAGAAATACTCCAATTGTTAAGATTGAGTTCATTTGAAGATCGATTAAAAATTTCCAGAAACTCTGCTTCGGGCAACTCAACGTTTGGCGAAGGATCGGGAAAAATTTCGGTCAGGATTACATCTTTTTTTCTGGCGCGAATAGAATTGTCGACAAAGGGGTCTCCAACGACAACAAAATCGTCAAACGAAAATTTGTCCGATCGAGTGGAGGTGTAACTGCAATAAATACCAAAGTATTGAGATGATGGATGGAGTGCATCATTAACATTTCCCTCTTGAAAGTAGGTACCTGTCAATCCAACGTCTGAGTATAATTCCCAATTGTCGTTCGCGTCGCGTATCACTTTTATTCTGACTTCCACTGAAGGGAGGTTTACCCTTCCGTCAGTCCCGTCAATGATTTTAGTGTGAGTCAAACCTGTTTGTCTGAATAAGCTCATCTCATCCGACGTGCCTCCGATCAAAACATAATAACCATTTAACGGTCCTGACAAATCCGCCTGGTCCGAGGTCAGGTAAATTCGGGTATAGTTACTCCCCGATGGATTGAAATCCATCGCGCTGAGGAATTCCCATGAGGCATTATTAATCGCCGTGCTATTGACCGAAAGGAAAGACTGCGCTGCCTCAGCGGGAGCCTGCAGTTGAAGACGCCCTGAAGCTACAACGAACCTTAGGGGACTGCCGACCCATTCAGGATTGGAAACAAAATCACCATCAGAAAAGTCGTCCGAAAACTGAGCGAAGGCTGGATGAAATGCAAGGGTTGTCGAACTAACAATAGTTATGGCGAGCGCCCAAAGAAATTTAGTCATAAGTTTGGTCTTTATTTTTTTGGGCTCTTTCAAAAATAGTATTTTTGCGGTTCTAAAAAATACTATCGCTATGAAACTTGCAGTTGTAGGCGCCACCGGACTTGTGGGCCAGGAAATCCTCAAGGTATTGGAGGAAAGAAATTTCCCGTTTGAAGAACTTTATTTGGTAGCATCTGCCAAATCGGTCGGCAACAAGCTCAAGTTTAAG
>DASUGQ010000032.1:0-15579 GCA_036273935.1 Cyclobacteriaceae bacterium
TTATGATTACATGAGCTTGCTTGACAAAATAAAATCGTTATCAAAAGAATACAGCAATGAGGTGGTGGAAATGCGACGGCACATTCATGCCAATCCCGAGCTTTCCTACCAGGAGTTCAGTACTGCGGAATACGTAGCCAGCCAGTTAAATTCATTTGGTATTGAGGCCGAAGGGATTGCAGCGACAGGAATAATTGCCGAGATAGAAGGGAAGAATCCGGCAAGTAAGGTTATAGCACTTCGTGCCGACATGGATGCATTACCTATCCTTGAAGCCAATGACGTTCCCTATAAATCCAAAAATGCCGGTGTGATGCACGCTTGTGGTCATGACGTGCATACCTCCTCATTACTTGGAACAGCGAAAATTTTGAATGCCCTCAAAGGAGAGTTTGACGGAACAGTACGGCTGTTGTTTCAGCCAGGCGAGGAAAAAAATCCGGGTGGCGCCTCATACATGATCCGTGACGGCGCGCTTGAAAATCCGCGCCCCTCTTCCATTATTGGCCAACACGTTTTTCCATTGCTTCCTGTTGGGAAAATCGGTTTCCGGGAAGGCATGTACATGGCAAGTGCCGATGAAATCTATTTGAGAGTGATCGGTAAGGGAGGTCATGGAGCCTCCCCTGATCTTGCCATCGATCCAATTGTGATCGCTTCTCATATCATCATCGGCCTGCAGCAGATCATCAGCCGAAATGCAAATCCCCGACAGCCTACTGTGCTCACCTTTGGAAACATCATTGGCAAGGGGGCAACCAACATAATTCCGGATGAAGTTAACATTGCCGGAACTTTTCGGGCGATGAATGAAGAGTGGCGGAATTCCGCGCTTGAGAAAATCAAGAAAATGGCGGAGAGCATTGCCGAGGGGATGGGGGGAAAATGTGAAGTGAACATTTCACGCGGTTATCCTTACCTGGAAAATAACCCAGAGCTAACGCGAAGAATCAGGGACGCAGCGACGGAATATGTTGGAAAAGAAAATGTACTCGACATTGACATTACGTTAGGTGCCGAGGATTTTGCATATTATTCACAAGTCATCCCAGCTGCCTTCTATCGACTGGGAACACGCAATGAAGTAAAAGGTATCACCTCCTACGTCCATACCCCCACCTTTAACATCGATGAGGATGCATTGACCATCAGCACGGGACTTATGGCATGGATGGCTATAAAGGAATTAGCTTAGCCACCGCTGAAGGTTCTAAATTAAGTTATTGTTAAACAACCCGGCTATTCAATTCCCCTTGTATCTTAGCAATTCATTGATGATTAACTCTTGGAACAACCCATCGCTACAGAGCCGAAGAAAAATTATTGGGATACAATCCGGAAGACGTTATATGTGATCGGCACGTTGGTGCTTTTTCTCTTTGCCCTTGACCTCATGATTTCGTCACTCCAGCATCTGGGAACAGTTGCCGTTGAGGCCATCATTCTCGCCACCTCCAACCCATTTACCGGCCTGTTCATTGGCTTGCTTATTACTGCCATGATTCAAAGCAGTTCCACTACAACTTCGCTGGCGGTTGCTATGGTCGCTTCAGGCTCAATTACACTGGAGAATGCTATTCCCATTATAATGGGTGCAAATGTGGGTACAACCATCACGAGCACAATCGTATCACTGGGGTTCATTAACAAAAAAAGAGAATTCAGGAGAGCAGTAGCCGCTGGAACGTATCATGACTTTTTTAACATATTAACCGTTATTATTCTTTTCCCTCTTGAATATTACTATGGATTTTTATCCCATCTGTCGGAGTGGGTTGCCCATCAATTCTTTAATCCGACAACGACGACAACCATTAACGAAATTGGTCACTTCTGGTCCGGGTTCAATCCGGTGATTGATTTTCTTGTTGATGTAATTCCAAATGGGTTTGTCCTCACCGTGTTTTCATTCGGGTTATTGTTCACCTCCATTATCTTGTTCAGACGACTTCTCAGCAATATACTTTTAGTAAAATCCCCGGATCGCTTCAGTCAATTCTTTTTTAAAAATAAATTCAAATCCTTTGGGTGGGGGTTAATCACAACTGCGGCCATCCGCTCCAGCACAATCACGACATCGCTTGTCGTTCCAATTGTAGCTCAAAAAATAACTACGCTTAGAAAAGCTGCACCCTTTATTCTGGGGGCTAATATTGGCACCACTATAACAGCGTTTATTGCGGCAACCCTGAACTCTAACACCTCAAGCGGCATCAGTCTTGCACTCGCTCATTTTCTATTTAATTTCATTGGCTTTCTTATCTTCTTTCCCATTCCCGTCATACGGGAAATACCCATCAAACTTGCCAGGAGTCTTGGGAAACTGACGCTCCGGTACAGACTTGTTGTGTTTGTTTATATTTTGAGCATGTTTTTTTTCATTCCTTTTTCCCTTATCTATCTAAATCGGGGAGCCACGCAGGTTTTTGATGCTCGTTATGAGCGCACTGATGCCGAAACGGGTATAACGAGTCGATATCGCGTCATTTCAAGAATGAATACTGTTACACAAAGTGGCGAGTGGCTTATGTTCGGCGACTTTAAGAATGATCCTGAACGTATTATTACAGTCTACAAAAAGAACAACATCCTGTTCATTGACAAAGACATGTACATGTTTAATAAACCGGGCTTTTGCTGGGATGGTCAAAATTCAAAAGGTAAATATCAATCCTGCATTGGCGAAATAATTCCTCGCCTGGAATTACAAAACATGATATTTGATTCGGTGTATGTTTATCAAAACAGATTCTATGACAATCTCCTCACCGATTCTACATCCTATCGTTATTATATAAGCGTAAATTATCCATTGATATTAAAAAAAGAGAAGCTGGATAAACACTCCCGTGTAATAGCCACCGAGGAACTCATCCAACTGAAAGCCAAATAACGACACAGCGGGGTTGCTTTTGAATACGACTACTACATCAAACGCCTCACGAATTATTTCACTCTTGGCCTCTAAAATTCCTATATTGCACCAAGAGAAAATGGAAATGTTAAAGGATCGTCTGCTCAAATTTCTTAAGCTGGACGGCTTGATTGATAGCCTGTCAGACTATTTTGAAACGCGGGTAGAAATTCTGAAAATAGAAATCAAAGAGGATGTTATCCGATTGATAGCTCAAATTTTAGTCGGACTTGTTATTGGGGTTGCAGCATTGTTCTTTCTCCTCTTGATCAGTTTCGCCGTTGCTTATTCAATAGCTGACCGGCTGGGAACCCCACTTGGTTTCATAATCGTCGCCGGATTTTATCTGATTCTTGCCATCCTTTTCTTGCTGTTCAAAAAAGATATCAGCGCAAAGCTTGAAAAAATCTTAAGTGAGATAATAAAGAAAAAAGAAAGTTGAAGGTTATGGAATTATTAGAATCCAACAATCCAAAAAGTGAATTGATGCAGAAATCAATCCGCCAACGAAAGGTTCTTGAAGATGAGGTTCACCAACTGTCCGAGCGAACAGAGAAAATAATTGTCAATGCTCTAATTGTCGGCAGTGCCCTCGCACTCACCTATTGGATTGTAAGAGGCTTTACTTCCGATTCCCGTTCCAGGCAAAAAGAACATAAACAAAGCGACGAGGGTGAGATTGTTTTTATCAAAAAAGATGGTAAGGAGTCCAAAATAGCAGCAGTTCTTTCCGAAGTTGGCTCCCTGCTTGCCACGCAGGCAACCGCGTTCCTCCTCGCATTGGCAAAAGAAAAATTGATGGAGTATTTGGCCGCCACGTCTACCAAGGAGGAAAAAGGTAAATGAACATTCTTAACACGCTGCGAACGTATCAGCAGCAAGGGAAAAAATCCATTGCTGTTCTGATCGACCCTGATAAGGTGAGTGACAGCAATCAGCTGCAACATCTCGTCAATCTTGCCAATGAAAACTGTGTTGACTTTTTTTTCGTGGGGGGCAGTCTCGTAACCACAACAAATCTTTCCGACGTTGTTAAACAAATCAAGGATAACGTAACAATTCCTATTGTACTGTTTCCCGGGAACTCAATACAAATTGATTCAAATGCTGATGCCCTGCTTTTTTTATCATTGATCTCCGGAAGAAATCCGGAATTGCTCATTGGCCAACACGTTGTTGCAGCTCCGATAATTCGCAATACACGTTTGGAGGTAATCCCGACAGGCTACATGCTTATAAACTCCGGTCGCATTACATCGGTAGCTTATATCAGTAATACTACCCCTATACCGGATGATAAACACTCTCTTGCCGCCTGCACAGCAATGGCGGGCGAAATGCTCGGTTTGCAGGCAATCTACATGGATGCCGGTAGCGGGGCAGAAAATCCCATTCAACCCAAAATGATCAGCGCCGTTCGCAAAGCTGTAAAGATTCCCCTCATAATCGGCGGCGGACTCAACACTTATCGCAAGGCGATCACAGCCCTGGAAGCTGGCGCTGACACAATTGTGATTGGAAATGCGCTCGAAAAAAATCCCGACCTTTTAATCGAAGTGTCAGAAAAGATTTATGAATGGAATCAAAGTGTTGCAAATAATTAAGGAAGGGGCCACCAACGTTTCCTTGGATATTTAACCTTACTAAAACCAAAAACTTAGATACGCTTTATCGTAAGAGTTCTCTCGAGATAACCATTTTTTGTATCTCGGTTGTCCCTTCATAGATCTGTGTGATTTTTGCATCGCGCATAAGCCGTTCAACGTGGTATTCCCTGACATACCCATAGCCCCCATGGATCTGCACAGCCTCTGTAGTAACCGCTTGCGCTATTTGCGATGCATACAGTTTTGCCATTGCTGCCGCCTTTACAAAGTCTTTTTTCTGATCTTTAAGGGAAGCAGCCTTCCAAACCAACAACCTTGCTGCGTCAATCTGCGTTGCCATCTCTGCAAGCTTAAATTGAATAGCCTGGTGCTCTGATAATTTTTTGCCAAATGCCTTTCTCTCTCTTGAATAGTTCAACGCCAACTCGTACGCTCCGGAAGAAATACCCAGCGCTTGTGCAGCAATACCGATTCGTCCACCATTGAGTGTTGCCATAGCAAACCCAAATCCAAAGCCTTCTTCTCCGATTCGATTTGATTTTGGAATTTTGACATCGGTGAACATCAGCGAATGAGTATCGGAACCCCGAATGCCCATCTTATCTTCCTTTTTTCCCACGGTAAACCCTGGCATGTCTCTCTCAACTATCAGCGCATTTATTCCCTTGTGTTTCTTTTGAGGATCAGTTTGTGCGATCACCAGATAAATGCTGGCACTATTTCCATTTGTGATCCAATTCTTGGTTCCATTCAATAGGTAGTAATCTCCTTTATCCTCCGCAATTGTTCGTTGACTGGTGGCATCTGATCCAGCCTCAGGCTCTGACAGGCAAAATGCCCCGATGACCTCACCCGACGCTAATCTTCTGAGATACTTTTCTTTTTGATCCTCTGTGCCGTATTTTTCCACTCCCCAACATACCAGTGAATTATTAACGGACATGCAAACTGCAGCGGACGCATCTACTTTTGAAATCTCCTCCATTGCAAGAACATATGAGATCGTGTCGAGGCCTCCGCCATTATATTTCGGATCAACCATCATGCCCATAAAGCCCAACTCCCCCATTTTTTTAATTTGCTCAGCTGGAAACTTTTGGTGAACGTCGCGATCAATTACACCGGGCAATAACTCATTCCTAGCAAAATCACGGGCAGCTTGCTGAACGGTTAAATGTTCTTCCGTCAGTTGAAAATTCATGTCTTAAAAATTCGTTTAGGTTCACCAATATAGTACAACGATCTTGCAATTGTCTCTCCGCAAAAAAATAAAGGCCTGACAAAGTTTGTCAGGCCTTTGAATAAAATAATATCTGTGATCTATCTGTCCCGGCTACCAAGAAAAATCATGACATAATACAACAGGGTAGCCAGGGCACCGATGGCAGCAACGACATAAGTCATAGCGGCCCACTTCAGGGCGTCCTTCGCCATATCATGTTCCTGACGATTCACAATTCCCCTGGCCTCAATCCAGGCCAATGCTCTTTTGCTTGCATCAAATTCCACCGGCAATGTTATTAAGGCAAACAGTGCAAACACACCATAACAGGCAATTATAACAAGCAAGGCGGTCTGAACAGAAAGTAAACCTTTTACAGCAAACGCACCAAACATCATCATGAGAAAAATGACATTGATGACTTTGGCACTAATGTTCTGAATCGGAACCATTGCAGAACGTAGCTGCAACATACTGTAGGCCTTCGCGTGTTGAACCGCGTGACCACATTCATGCGAAGCAACGGCCGCCGCCGCTGCATTTCTACCCCGATAAACTTCTTCACTTAGATTCACCGTTTTTGTAGCCGGGTTATAATGGTCAGTCAATTGTCCGGGAACGGAAGTAACCTGAACGTCATGAATACCATTGTCAGCCAACATTAACCTTGCAATCTCTGCACCCGTCAAGTCCCTGGTAAGGTGGACCGTCGAGTATCTGCTGAACTTACTTTTCAATCTCCCGCTCACGATCATGCCAATCAGCATGAAGATCACTGTAATTACTAAAGCACCACCCATCATAGACTTATATACATTTAAAATTTACAATCTCCTCAGCAAGGTTTACGCCAAACACTCTTTACTGTCAAAACGACATAAGATCAACAACGTAAATTTAACAAAATCTGATTCCCTACTTCGTCATTCGTCGAACGAGAAAAGAGGTAACCATGAGTGAAACAGAACCTGCCACGATCATGATAAACGTTTGCCAGCCGTGAAAGATAAATGTCAGGGCAACCGCATCTTTAAGTTGAATACCATAGAGAAAAGAAAGGCCTTGCGGAACCAGCACGTGGTATGAACCGGCACCTCCCGGCAAGGGGGCCGCCATGGCAATTGATCCAATTCCGAACAAACTAATTACTGCGCTAAAACCAAGGTGCTCAGTGGCGGGAAACGCCTTAATGACACAAAAGCTCATAAAGAAGTAAAAAATCCAGATGAGTGCAGAATAAAAAATAAACAGGCCTTTGTGCTCTAACTGAAATACCGACAGCAAACCCGATTTCATCCCAACCCAGATTTTTTGCAAAAACTCTATTACCTTTTTGTTCCTCCTAAGAAGCACATACAGTATAAGTAACCCAGCAATTCCCGCAACAGCGAAATAGAAAAACAAACTGAATCGCGAGGAAGCGCGTGACAAATGGAGAGGAAGTGTGTCAATAAATGCCAACAATTTTTTTGACTCGAGGGTGAACGCAAGAACTACTAAAAGAAAAAGACAAATCAGGTCCACTACTCGTTCAACCACGACGGTACCAAAGGAAACGTCGACAGGGACAGCATTCAACTTGTATAGATTATAACAACGAGAGACCTCCCCGCCCCGCGGAATCGCCAGATTGACGAGGTATCCAACCATTAAGGACAAAAAACCATTTTTCAGCGTCACATTATTTCCCGTCGGGACAAGTAACATTTTCCAACGCATCGTGCGTACAATATGGCTCATCATGGCAAAACCGAACATTAAAAGAAGCCAGCCCTTGTCTGCAATTCTCCAGGTCTTTACTATATAATCCCATTTATTCTCTTCTTCACTAACGGTAAGCCCACTCAATGAAAACAAAATAAGCAGAATGGTCACAATGAGAATAATGATGTATTGAAGCGCGACCTTTAGGCGTGGAGACATGAATAATCAAAGCAAAATGACAAGCAGGTTCATCAGGTCAACTTATTATTTGGGTCTGGAAAGATAACAGTGGGTTTGAATTGCTTTGCTTTTTTAAACTTCATGAAGGCGTACGAAAAAATTATAACCACATCGCCGACTTGAGCCTTTCTTGCAGCAGGACCATTGAGGCACACGGTCCCTGAGCCGCGTTCGCCCTTAAT
Source organism: Cyclobacteriaceae bacterium (assembly GCA_036273935.1). GTDB lineage: Bacteria > Bacteroidota > Bacteroidia > Cytophagales > Cyclobacteriaceae > ZC4RG29. Next base: position 7,870 of record DASUGQ010000032.1, read on the forward strand.
TACGTAGGTATCGAGCCTTTCGCCGTTGTTGACATTAACGATCTGAACCCTCTCGCCTTCGATTATGTTTGCAGCATCCATCAGATCTTCGTCAATGGCTATGCTGCCGACGTAATGAAGTTCTGCTTGTGTTATCCTGACTCTATGAATTTTGGATTTTAAGACTTCTACCCTCAATGATTTACTTTTTTAAGATTCTACAAACGATCACAAATTTCATATAAATTTTTCTCCGGGCAAGTACCAGATGGGATTGGTAATTACTGCAAAAACATATTGTCAATGAGTCTCACTTCTCCAAAATATGCTGCTATGCATAAGATCGGATGATTAGCTTCATCAACGTTACTTATTGATTTTAAGTTTATGCTATCGACGAGTTCAAAGTACTCTAATCTTACGCCAGGAATGTCACGGAACATTTCCTGCACCGATTGGTAGACACTCGGAAAATCGTGCCTCTCTTTCCAAAGCTGTTCTTTGGCAAATGACAAAGCTTCGTATAAGATATGCGCCTGTCCACGTTGGGTCGGATTTAAGCGCAAATTCCGAGACGATAAAGCCAATCCGTCAGCCTCACGAGTAGTCGGTATGCTTTTCAGTTCGAGGTTAAACTTCAGTTCTTGCACCATTCTCTTAATAATGGTGAATTGCTGCCAATCCTTCTGTCCAAAATAAACGTTGTTAGGCTCAACAATATTAAAAAGCTTTGCTACCACCAGGGCCACGCCGCTGAAGTGCCCGGGCCTAAAATGTCCCTCCATCACCTTATCCAACTGACCAAAATCAAACTTGATTTGCGGCGAATCGGGATAAATTTCTTCATCTATTGGATTAAAAAGGATATCGCACTCAACTTTTTTGAGCATATCTGAATCTCTGACAATAGTACGGGGATATTTACTGAGGTCGCTGGGATTGTTGAATTGGGCAGGATTAACGTAAATCGAGCAAATTGTGATATCATTTTCCAATTTGGCAACCTTTAGCAGGGACAGGTGTCCGTCGTGAAGAGCTCCCATGGTGGGGACAAAACCGAGCGTTTTACCACTCATCCTGGCCTGCTTCAAAAACGCTCTTAATGGGCTTATTTCGTTGAAAATCTCCATTTTAGGCCATGGGCAAAGGGTCGCAAAGATATAGTTTATAATGAAAATTAGTTGAAGAAGGGGGTAAATTTTTGTATTTTTGTGGCTCAATTTTCCGTTGCAATTAAAATCCAATCTATATGTCAAAACTCCGAATTCTTTATGTGGCCAGTGAGATCAACCCTTTTCTCCAAACATCTGAAGTAGCTGAATTTGTCCGGAAGCTACCCCAGGCAATGCAGGAGAAAGGTATGGAGATCCGAATACTGGTACCGCGTTTTGGTATTATAAATGAGCGTAAGAACAGGCTACATGAAGTGGTGCGGCTTTCCGGCATTAACATAGCAGTTGGTGACGAAGAAAAGCCTTTGATTATTAAGGTGGCATCAATTCCTAATGCCAAGCTTCAAGTGTACTTTATTGACAACGAGGATTACTTCCATCGCAAGTCAGTTTTCCACGATAAAGAAAATCGTTTTTATGAAGATAATGATGAACGCGCGATCTTCTTTTGCAAGGGCGTGATTGAGACCGTCCGTAAATTAGGATGGGGACCCGATGTCGTTCACTGTAATGACTGGATCACAAGTTTCATTCCATTGTATTTGAAAACTACTTATAAGAATGATCCTTTGTTCAAAAACACGAAGACTGTTTTTACGATTTACAACAATACCTTCTCCCATAAATTTGGAAGTGATTTGTTGAACAAAGTGAAGATGATCGACATTGAAGATAAAATGTTAGGCAATTTAAAGACCGCTGATTACGAAGGCTTTATTAAACTCGGAATGGAATTCTCCGATGCAGTTATCGTAGCCGGTGAAAATAAAAAGTTAGAAGGTCTTTTCAAGAAGATCAAAGAAAAGAAAGTTGAAACCATCGACAAGGACGAAAATTACACCGAATCATACTACAATCTTTATAATGAACTTATGGGCTAAACGAATTGGGCAACTGATGATGGCGGTTGCCCTATTTTTTTTTTCGTGTGAAGAAGAGACTACCCTCCTGGGATTTAAAGCTGATCAACGATTTAATGTTTATTACACCGAGATACCCGTTCTCAGCAGCGTTTACCTGCACGACTCGGTTGTCACCTCGAACTTTTATACGGAAAGTCTAAATCGCCTGCTGGTTGGAGAGTACCAGGACAATTCACTTGGATCCGTTTCAGCATCCGCGTATGCTCAATTTTCGCGGCTTAGCGCGCTGCCAGATTCATTAACGTTTGGTATCTATGATTCAATTAGCCTTCAACTAAGCATTGATGCCGCTTACTTTTATGGATCGGACGGGGCGACGCAACAACAGATGGAGGTGTATGAACTCGATGACACCCTTGCCCGTTTTTCACTACTGCATCCTTACTACAGTTCCAGTACAATCCCCGTAAAGCCAACATCAATTGGAACAAAAACATTTACAATTGATCCGGCGCTGTTTAAAGACTACGTCGAACAAAAAATTGACACAACGATCAGATTCAAGCTTGATGAGGAATTCGGCATGAGAGTATTTCAGGAGGTTGTTTCGATACCCAGCGATTCCAGTTCGACCTATTTCTATGATCAATTCCGGTATGCCATAAAAGGAATAGCGCTCAAGCCCGGCCAGTCGGACAAGATAGCCTCATTTAACCCCTTTAGTACCAAGTCAAAGATTGTGATCCATTTCCACATTAATAAACGCGATAGTGTAGTACTTGGCTTCTCGTCCTTCACAAGTTTTAATCATCTTGAAGGAGACCGATCAGCAACAGAGCTTGCAGCAATTACAGACCATTATAATGATGTCGAAGTTTCACAAGGCTACGTGCAAAATGGCGTATCGTTACTGACAAGACTTGACTTTGCAAAATTTTTGGAAATGGCTGATACGATTCCAGCAATGATTATCAACTCCGCTGAACTCGTAATTGGTGATGTCGAGGTCCCGTTAACAAATCAAGCTCCTCCAACGAAGTTTATTTTGAGAATTATAGATGATGAGAATTTATTTAAAGTCGATTCTACCGATCAGGATGTAATTGACATTGCGAAATATAGTTTTACAGTAGGGTCAAGATCTTCAGGAACCGGGTCTTATGTAATTCTGGATGACAGTCGGCGCGCGACACTTACATTACCATACTCCTCCACAGACAATAAATACAATGGATTCCTGACCCTTTTTCTTCAGGAACTATACAAGAACCGAAGAAATGACGGTCCGCTGTTTTCCACTGTTGCCCTGTATCCGTCATCGCCAGCAATCGGAAAAACAATTAACAGGACCGTATTTAACAAAAACAGCATTAAACTGCGTGTTTACTATACTCGACCTACTTTAAATTCAAATCAATAAAAAAACCTTATGTGTGGAATTGTAGCCTATGTTGGGCACCGCGAGGCCCACGAAGTAATCATCAAAGGGCTTAAGCGCCTTGAGTATCGGGGATATGACAGTGCCGGTATAGCGTTGCTGAATGGAGGGCTAAACGTTTACAAGAAAAAGGGGAAAGTTTCTGAACTCCAGGAATTCCTCAAAGGGAAGGACCTTAAGAGCTCAATTGGGATGGGTCATACAAGATGGGCGACCCATGGCGAACCGAATGATGTGAATGCTCACCCCCACTTTTCGCGTTCGAAGAAACTTGCCATTATCCACAACGGGATAATCGAAAATTATGCCTCGTTAAAAAAAGAGCTTCAAAACAAAGGTCACCATTTTCTCAGCGATACCGACACCGAAGTTCTCGTTCACTTCATCGAAGATATCCAGGAAAATCATGATTGTACACTGGAGGAAGCAGTAAGACTGGCATTAAACAATATAATCGGCGCATACGCAATCGTCATCCTTTCCCTTGAAAATCCTGGTCAATTAATCGCCGCGCGTAAGGGAAGCCCGCTCGTGGTTGGAATTGGAAAGGACGAATATTTTATGGCATCCGATGCAACACCGATCGTTGAATATACGAACGATGTTATTTACCTGAACGATCAGGAAATAGTGGTGATCAATGACGGCAAGCTCAGCGTAAAAACGATTGAAGATGTTGTTATGACGCCGTACATCCACAAACTGGAAATGGATCTCGAGGCGATTGAAAAGGGAGGGTTTGATCATTTCATGTTGAAAGAAATTTTCGAGCAGCCAAAGTCCATTCGCGATTGCCTCAGAGGAAGGTTAGATTCTGCGTCAGGTAGGTTAGTACTCGGAGGATTACAGGAATACATCAATAAACTGGTCCAGGCTGATCGAATTATCATTGTAGCTTGCGGCACATCGTGGCATGCCGGCCTCGTGGCAGAGTACATGATCGAAGAGTACTGTCGCATTGCAGTTGAGGTTGAGTACGCATCGGAATTTCGCTATCGAAATCCCGTGATTCGGGAAGGGGATGTCGTTATCGCGATTTCGCAATCCGGTGAAACCGCCGACACGCTGGCGGCGATTGAATTGGCGAAATCTAAAGGTGCAATTATCATTGGCGTGTGCAACGTGGTTGGCTCTTCAATTGCGCGCGCGACCCATGCAGGCTCCTACACACACGCCGGTCCTGAAATAGGCGTCGCCAGCACAAAGGCGTTCACCGCTCAGCTAACCGTTTTGAGCATGATCTGTTTCATGATAGCGAATAAGAAGGGAACGATTAAGGAAAATACTTTTCATGAGATATTGGTAGAACTGGAGAATATTCCAGGTAAAATTGAAAAGGTGCTTCAGTTAAACAACCAGATCAAAGAAATTGCCGAGGAGTTCAAGAACGTTCCAAACTTTCTTTACCTGGGACGCGGCTACAATTTTCCTGTCGCGCTTGAGGGAGCACTAAAGCTGAAAGAAATTTCCTACATCCATGCTGAAGGTTATCCCGCAGCAGAAATGAAACATGGACCAATTGCATTGATCGACCAGGAAATGCCCGTAGCATTCATCGCCACAAAAGACAGTTCATACGAAAAAATTGTTTCAAACATACAGGAGGTGAAGGCGAGAAAAGGAAGGGTAATTTCAGTGGTAACCGAAGGCGATGAACTGATTCCAAGAATGTCAGAATTCGCTATTGAGGTACCTGCTGTGCATGAGGCATTGATGCCTATGGTTTCCGTTATTCCGTTGCAATTATTGTCATACCACATAGCCGTTATGCGCGGATGCAATGTTGATCAACCAAGGAATCTCGCCAAGTCTGTTACAGTTGAGTGATTTTTCATGAATAAGAAAGTAATTTTTTCTCCCTCGGCTCCGGAACCGATTGGACCCTACAGCCAGGCAGTATTGGTAAATGACATTTTGTTTGTTTCCGGGCAGATAGCAATTGAGCAATCAACAGGTAAACTCGTTACAGAAAGCATAGAAGAAGAGACCAGGCAAGTTCTAAATAACCTGAGCGAAATATTAAAAGTATCGGGAATGAGTTTCTTAAATGTGGTGAAATGCACAATCTTCTTAAAAGACATGACCAACTTTCCAAGAGTGAATGAAATTTATGGGACTTATTTTACCGAGTCTCCACCTGCTCGCGAAACCGTTGAGGTCAGTCGGCTTCCCAAGGATGTAAACGTTGAGATTTCATGTATCGCGATAAGATCATAGAACAGGAATTTCCTCGCTTTGTTACTTCCTGGCTTCTTTCGCCCACACGTCTCGCAAGGTTACTGTTCTGTTAAAAATCGGTTTCCCGTCAATGGAGTCCAGGTCCAGCGTAAAATATCCTTTGCGTAAAAATTGATACCGTTCATTTTGTCTGGACGAAAGGATTGCGGGCTCTGCATAAACTTTGGGGAGGATTTGAAGCGAATCGGGGTTTATGTGATCTTTAAAATCTCCTTCAACCTCATCAAGATTTTCGACCTTGAACAATCGATCATAGAGCCTCACTTCCACAGGTAATGCGTGTTGTACACTCACCCAATGTATTGTCCCCTTAACATTAATTCCGGATGTGTCCGACCCACTCTTGCTTTCTGGTACATATGAGCAACGTAACTCAGTAACAGTTCCACCCTCTTTCATCACCTCATCACATTTAATAATATATGCGCTTTTGAGTCGGACCATCTGACCTGGTGCAAGTCGGAAATATTTTTTTTGCGGTACCTCCATGAAGTCCTCCCGTTCAATATATATCTCCCGGCTGAAGGGAATCTCCCGTATCCCAGCACCTTCATCTTCAGGATTATTCTCGCTTGACAAGATTTCAGACTCTTCTTCAGGATAATTCGTAATGACAATTTTTAGTGGATCAAAAACAACCATTCTGCGCAACGAAATTTTGTTTAGATGTTCGCGAACACAAAATTCAAGTAACCCCACATCAATCAGGTTGTCGCGCCTGGCAACTCCGATGCGATCACAAAAATCACGAATGCTTTGCGGCGTGTAACCCCTTCTTCGAACGCCGCTTATTGTCGGCATTCTTGGATCATCCCAGCCTGATACATGACCCTCGTTCACCAGTTGAAGAAGTTTTCGTTTGCTCATGATCGTATAAGTCATGTTCAGCCTGGCAAACTCATATTGTCTTGATGGATAAATTTCAAGTTTCTCAATAAACCAATCATAAAGCGGGCGATGAGGAATAAACTCCAGCGTGCATATGCTATGCGTTATATTTTCAATGGCGTCACTTTGTCCATGGGCAAAGTCATACATTGGATAAATGCACCAGGCATCTCCGGTGCGGTGGTGGTGGGCATGCTTGATCCGATACATTAGCGGATCGCGAAGATGCATGTTAGGATGCCCCATATCAATCTTGGCACGCAATACTTTTTCGCCATCCCTGTACTTGCCTTCTTTCATTTCAGAAAACAGTTTAAGGTTTTCTTCAATACGCCGGCTTCTATAAGGACTCTCTTTGCCCGGTTGTGTGGGTGTACCTTTTTGTTGCGCAATCTCATCACTTGTGCTATCGTCCACATACGCCAACCCCTTTTTAATCAGGGTGACAGCAAATTGATAAAGCTGTTCAAAATAATCTGATGCGTAGAGCTCTTGTTCCCAATTGAAACCCAGCCATTTTATGTCGTCCTTAATGCTTTCAACATATTCAGTTTCTTCTGTGACGGGATTTGTATCATCAAAACGTAGGTTTGTTTTTCCACCGTATTTTAAGGTGAGGCCAAAATTCAGACATATGCTTTTTGCATGACCCATGTGCAGGTATCCATTTGGTTCTGGTGGAAACCTCGTGATTATGGTTTTGTATTTACCTGCTTTGAGGTCATTTTCGATTATTTCTTCAAGAAAGTTTAAGCTTTTTTCTTCGGCCATGGAACTTCTGTTTTTAGCGGCTGTAAAGGTAAAAAGCCTTTTGGATTTGGCAGCATTATTTAAACTTATGGTCAACTTTTACATTCTTTATTTGCGGTTGAAAAAGCTGTATATCTAAATCATATTTTACCTTTGTGCGATAGAAATAGATGATGTCTCCGATTAACAGAAATCGATTTAGGATTAAGGTATGAAAGAAGTTCGCGTGCGATTTGCCCCAAGTCCGACGGGCGCTTTACATATTGGTGGCGTTCGAACTGCCCTGTATAATTATTTACTTGCCCGTCAGACCAATGGAACAATGATTCTGCGCATTGAGGATACCGACCAGATGCGTTATGTTCCGGGCGCTGAAGAATAT
>DASUGQ010000033.1:0-9459 GCA_036273935.1 Cyclobacteriaceae bacterium
GCTTCGTCAAAACATATGAGTGGAACGGCTGCATGTTCAACTACGATCTGCAGCAATTGATGTTGGGATTCTTTGTCTGACCGCAACGCTTTGAAGGTATCGTTAAGTTGGTTAAAGGCTACATGCAAATCGTAATCATCTGATTTTTTATTTTCAGAAAAGGTGACCGAAAAATCATTTTGGTTGAGCGACTGAAGAAAGGCAGCAAGCTTCCGCTCGGATTGATCCACAAATCTTACGGTTTCATAAAACAAGGCCGCGGTGGCCAGTCCCGTCCAGATTCCCGCCATCCAGTAGGGCGAGTCAAAAAATAAATAGCCCGTCAGGCAGCCGAAGAAGCATATTCCCACCAGCCGCATGGCGACTTTCGGACGAAGGATTTTTTTTATCGTTGACCTGGATTTCAAGTTTGTGAGGCTTGATCGTCAGTCAAAAGTGCTGATTCCATACTCTTCTAATTTACGATACAACGTTGTTCGACCAATACCCAGTTCTTCGGCGGCCTTTGTGAGGTTGCCATTGGATTTTTTGATCGCCTGACGGATTACTTCACGTTCTACTTCGGATAGATTGAGCGACTTCAGGTCAGCTTCTTCATTAAAATAAGAGGGCTGAAGTTGAAAATCGTGAATGGTCAGTTCGGGTTTTGAGCACAAGATGACGGCCCTTTCAATGGAGTGCTGTAGTTCGCGAATGTTCCCCGGCCAACGATACCTTGAAAGTTGACCTAATACGGATTCATCGACCGTAAGTGTTTTATGATATCGTTTCGTGTACTCCTCCAGGTAATGATTGAAGATTGCCGGTATATCTTCCTTTCTTTCCCGCAAGGGTGGCAATTTTATTTCAACTGTATTGACGCGATAGTAGAGGTCGTTCCTGAATGTGCCGCTACGCACGAGGTCATTAATCGGTGCATTGGTGGCACAGATTATTCGAACGTCAAGATTGACAACCTCATTTGATCCTACCTTCGTTACTCTTCGCTGCTGCAATACGGTAAGCAATTTGATTTGTAGATCGGGGGAAAGGTTTCCAATCTCATCCAGGAACAAAGTTCCCTTATTGGCGAGCTCGAATTTGCCAACTCTTTTTTCTTTGGCGTCCGTGAATGCTCCTTTTTCATGGCCAAACATTTCTGCTTCGAACAAGGAGGGAGGAATAGCTCCCAGGTCAACAGAGATAAAAGGTTCATCAGCTCTCTGCGACTGGTTGTGAATGGCATGCGCAATCATTTCTTTGCCCGTTCCATTTTCGCCAAGGATCAAAACATTTGCATCCGTGCCTGCGACCTGCTCGATTGTCTGCAAAACATTTTTCATGATCGGCGCGCTGGCGATAAAGGGATGATGATTCTGATTGAGGTGTTGTTGAATGGCTTTCTGCTTACTCTTAAGTTCGCGGTTTTCCTTTCTTGCTTTTGCCTGCTGGTAAGCGTTGAGCATTGTGGTAACAAGTTTTTCCTTGTCCCAGGGTTTAGCCAGAAAATCTACAGCCCCTTCTTTAATTGATTTGACAGCGAGGTCGATATCGCCGTAAGCAGTTTGCAAGACGACCTGTGTGAGGGGAGAAAGGGTATGAATACGATTAAGCCAGAACAGTCCCTCATTTCCCGTGGTGACCCCGGCGCTGAAGTTCATGTCCAGCAAGATGACATCATAATCCTGTTGACGAAGCCTCGTTTCAAGGGTTTTCGGGGAGGGTAATGATTCAATGTTTTCAAAATATTGCTTCAAAATCATCCGGGAAGTGAGCACAACGTGTTCGTCATCCTCCACGATGAGTATGTGGCCATCGAATTTCTTCATATAGGTTTAAAGTCCTGACCTAATTTAAGCATTAGCAGCGAGATCGACAGGTGTCGTCCAAGTTTAGGACCAATGTCTGATAAATATTATTCTGCGGAAAAAGAATGCTTGCCATCAGGAAGGAGCGTGGGTTACGTATCAAAACGAAACAACGGGATCGTTGCATTTTGGAACGATGGCATTTCAGCAGGAATAGTTCCTTAGCCACGAAGTCCTTAAATCATGAATGGAGAGCACACTAACCTCCGTTTCTCATGCGTGCGAGTGTTTTATCGGTGGGCGCATGCTGCGGGCTTGCGAGGCTCCACGAAACACTCATTTCATAGGAACCCGAACCATCACAGGGATTCCAGGGTTTTGGTTTTACCGTGGAGTAACCACCGGCGCGTATGTTATAATTAGGGGCTATGTCAAGGTGTATGACATAGTCTATTGCATTATTATTGTCAGGGAGTGAAAAGTTCTTCGACGTTAGTTGCGTGTCACGTTGTTCGTCATCCTCCTTAGGGCAATCGGCGAGATGGTAAAACGTTGTTGTGGTGATGTCGGGAAGATCGACCGTCAGGTAGGTTAGCCTGATCGATTTCCGATCGGCGGACCAGTTATATAACGCGATCAATTTGGGTGCATTAGCCGGGGCCGCAAAAGTCATATAGGGCACCGTTCCGTTTTTTACATGAGGGGTTTCTTCAAAAGTGTTTGTGCAAGGATCCCAGTTGCACGTGGCAGACTTTTGTCCGCTGATGGAATAAGTGGCTTGGGAGGACTTGTGAAAAGAGAAACCAGAACCTGGCGATAAGTCCGGATACTCGGGCAGGGACGGCTGCTCTCCCGGGAATGTCCTCCTTGGATGGACATCTGCACGAAGTTTCAGATCGATGGCTCCTTCCATTTTAATCCCATTGTCGTTCGAAGCGTAGGTCACATGGATTTCCCAGGAAGTTAGCGGAACAGGATTACTTTTTAAGTCCCGTACTGAAACGATGACGTCGCCCGCATACCCCTCGCCTCCATCGGGAATAGAACAGGTAATTACGTTACGACCCCATGTAACATTTTCCATGTCTACATCATTGACCGTCACTTTACCCTGTTCATTTCCAAAGCTTCCATCAATTTTTAGTATGCTCTTTGCAGCCTCCGTGGGTGACTCAAATACTTCAAGTTTTTCAATCGTGGGTACGATAAGTATTTCGTCAAGCGGATTGGCGGTGGACTGATAAGCAAGGACCGCGCCGTTTGGACAATAGGCATATCCACGCCCAAGAACACTGGCGTACACTCTTGCTAAATCAAATGGCCGTTGTACGGGGTCTTCTTTGGGAATAGTTGTTGTTCCTACCTTGATTTCAGTATTTGTTCCCAGCAGACGATCAAATATGTACTGCGAAGTCAGTCCAGAGTTTAAGGCATTGGTTTCATTTGTCCATCCGAAGTACGTCGTCTTCTTGTTCACTGCCTTATTGATCACAATCTGTCGGAAGATCAGGCTGCCGGGTGTGCTGCGAAAGGTGTTACAGGCATCCAGGTAGATGATGCTGTTCTCTCCAAAACTCATGAACGCATTAATGAATTCCGCAGTAATTCCATAATGCCACTCCCTGGCTTGTGAGTCAAAAGTGGAGCGCATATATGACAACTTTTTTTCATTCAACCAGATCTTGTAGGTGACTTCGTTTTGCGGGGTCACTTTATCTTTTGTCCAGAGACTCATCATAAACAAACTGTCCTTCTGATTAGGGGGAGGGTAAGGGATACCTCCACCACCGCCATGGGTGAAGAGGTAAAAGATGCCGTCGCCACTTACAGTCTTGAGATTTGCTATCGTGGCCTCCTTAGGGGGCAGAACGTTAAACTTTGTTTCGGAGGCATTAAATATTTTCTCAATCGCAACGCAGTTGTCATTGCTGCCATTGAAATAAGCGCCCATGCCGTTATAAAGGGAGACTTGTTTTGATTTGGGAAGGTCCATGGTGCGCGCCGTTTCTTTCACGCGGCCGGCGCTCTTCCCGTTGTCAGGTGCAACCGCTCCGTCACCTCGTTTGCGTCCTCCATCGGGAGGATCGCCGGTCAAAGGAGTATCGACAAAAAGCGCTACCCTTTCATCGGTGAATACGGCATACACGCCGCTTCCCCACAGCGACCCTGCTGTTCTGAATTCGGGTTGTTGCTTTGCCCATGAAATGAACTGCTGTTTGTCAGCCTCGGTCGGGAGTTCCTTGAGCTCTTTCATTTTCAAATCACATTTTTCCAGCACTGCCAGCCGAGCTTCATCCGACAAAGGTGTGCCCGGTACGTTGGGATTGTTGGGATTATTAGGATTGTTAGGATTGGAGGGCTTCCCATCTTCGTCAGAGCCACATCCACATAGCACACTGATCAGTGTGAGAAAGAGGTACAACGGTGCCTTCATATTGCAATTATTTTTGACGTGCCATTGATCGAATTACCGGGGCTGTCGGAAAAATTGCAGATTGACTTGCCCAACCTCGATCACAGCATGAAGGTAGGATGATTGTGACCCGTTTGCAGTATAACTTTTGTTATAGGAATGGCAATGCCCGCCTCAATTTGGACCTGTGAGTGAACGCTGACGTGCATCGTTGATCAAATCTGAACACCTCATTAGTCTTCCGGACGGCGATTCGGGCAATTTTACCCTTGGCATAATTGTAGATCAGATGCCGGAGACTAAAACCACCATAATGCTCAGGAACTACCTAAGGATTGCAGTCAGAAATCTATTTCGGCACAAAGCATTTTCATTTATTAACATTGCTGGTTTAGCCATCGGCCTTTCCTGTAGTATTCTTATTTTGTTGTGGGTACAGTTTGAATTGAGTTTTGACCGGTTTAATAAGGACGCCTCAAAACTCTATCGCATTACAGCGAGCCTTCCGGAGTTGGATGTGCATGCCGCGGTAACGCCGGCGCCACTTGCTCCCGCGATCAGGACGGAGATACCAGAAATAAAAAGCACGGTCCGAATATCAGGTCAATATTCAGATCTCTTACAGGTGGACGACCGAATGTTTACAGAGAGTCGAATACTGTACGTTGATTCAAATTTCTTTAAGGTCTTCACTTATTCGTTTGTCGAGGGAGATCCCAAGACTGCCCTGGACCTTCCGGAAGGAATTCTGATTACCAGGGATATGGCAAAGAAATATTTTGGTAATGAACCGGCGATTGGCAAAACGATTAAAAAGAATCACAAGGAGGATTTCACTGTCACGGCCGTGCTTGAAAATGCGCCGGAGAATTCGCACCTGCAATTTGATTTTATACAACCGATGACATTCCTTGCCAGGACGCATCATGATTTAAAAGATAATGTGTGGGATAATTACAACTGGTATTCGTATGTCCTTTTCAACGATAAGTTCCAGGCGACTCCGGCCTCTTTAGGCAACGTCGTTAGTGCAATAGAAAGAATTTACAAAGCGAATGAGTCCTTGCTGAAGGTGGCATTCGAACTTCAGCCTGTTACCGAGATTCATCTTCATCCCCGGCCTCTCGCTGATTTTGGAGGTTCGGGTAACAGTCAATATGTTTACATCTTAATTGTCATCGCGATAATTGTTTTGGTTGTTGCTTGCATCAACTTCATGAATCTTGCCACAGCGCGATCGGCGAGGCGAGCCAAAGAAGTCGGCCTGCGAAAGGTGTCCGGTGCGGGAAGATCTCAACTGATCCGTCAGTTCCTTGCGGAGTCTTCCTTTATCACTTTGATTGCCCTGATTCTGGCATTGGTTGCTGTATGGGCAGTAATGCCGGCATTCAATAACCTGGCCGAGAGAAATCTGTCATTTAATATTCTTGACAAAAACCTCTTGCTTGGTTTGTTAGGCATATGCCTGGTTACTGGATTTCTGTCTGGCAGTTATCCTGCACTTTTTTTATCGCGCTTTATGCCGGCGGAAGTTCTGAAAGGAAATATAAAGTCAGGTGCGACAAACAGCGTATTTCGAAATACCCTTGTCGTTGTTCAATTTGGTGTATCGATTATTTTATTGATTGGAACGGCCGTGGTATATAATCAATTGAGATTCATCAAAAATCAGAATCTCGGTTTTGACAAGGAAAATCTCATCTACACAACGATGACAGGTGAGCTATGGAATAATTACAAGGCGTTCCGGACCGAGTTGGAAAAAAATTCATTGACCAGCAATTTTGCTTTTATCGAAGACATTCCTACCAACCTGAGTAACGCTACCGTTAGTGTGGAGTGGGAGGGAAAGGATCCCAATTCCCAACCGTTATTTGCCAATCTTGCAGTTGATGAAAACTTTTTTGATGTATTCCATGCGAAGTTGCTTGCGGGAAGAGGCTTTTCGAAAGAGTTCACTGCCGACTCTGCCAACCTCATCGTTAACGAAAAGGCATTAAAAATTATTGGATTGGGTGTCGACGAAGCTATTGGCAAACCGTTGAAACTTTGGGACAGACAGGGGACGATCATAGGGGTCGTGAAGGACTTCAATTTCCGCCCGATACAGCAACCCGTCGAGCCGTTGCTTCTCAGGCTTGATACCTGGGGTGGAAATGCAGTGGTGAGAACCAGGCCGGGCGAAACAGAGGCAACCATTCGTGAGCTTGAAAGGATTTGCAAGAATCTCAATCCAGGCTATCCATTTACTTACAATTTTTTGGATCAGGATCTTGCGAACATGTACAAGTCAGAGCAAAGATTGGGGAGATTGTTCAATCTGTTTTCTGCGCTGGCGATCTTTATATCCTGTCTTGGGCTCTATGGCCTGTCTGCGTTCCTTGCTGAGCGACGCACGAAGGAAATTGGTGTCCGAAAAGTATTGGGCGCTTCAGTGATGAGCGTCGTCATGCTCCTTTCAAAGAATTTTGTGCGACCCATTTTGGTAGCAATGGCAATGGCCTCTCCATTGGCATGGTTTGCCATGAATCGTTGGCTTGAGGGCTTTGCCTTTCACGTCGATATACATTGGAGTGTATTTCTGCTTGCATTTGTCACCGCCTTGCTCATTGCTTTGCTGACGGTGAGTTATGAGTCGATTAAAGCTGCGATGGCCAATCCTTCCCGGTCATTGCGAGACGAATAGATTACGTCAAAGTCAATTTGATTAACAAGCCTGTATTGTTAAACAAACTTATTGCTGACGCGCAAAAACTTTTTAAGCCGTTCAAAGATCAATAAGCATAGACCCAATACAATATGTAACCTTATTTGCGTTAATAAGTATTTAATAGTATTCAGTCCGGAGAGGATGAGTGTGGTTGGAGTGTGGTCCGGTTTGGATTTCTTCAGCCAAAAACCCTATGTTTAACCGGTTAACGTTCGCGTGCTTTTTAACCTGCCTCACATCTTCATTAGCGGCACAGACTGCGACTCCGGAGGAAGGCGATAAGAAAGACTCCATTAAAATCAAAACAAAGTCCTATAACACGAAATGGGTGGACGGAAAACCACCAGTCATTGATGGTTTAATTGAGGATGAAGCGTGGGGCCAGGTAGAATGGGGTGGTGATTTCATTGAACGACAGCCCAATGAGGGGATTAAGCCAACTCAGCTTACTGAATTCAAGATTCTCTATGATGCTAAGAACCTGTACATAGCCATTCGTGCATGGGACACTGAACCCAACAAAATCGTAAGGCGTATGTCCCGGCGCGATGGATTCGAAGGCGATTGGGTGGAAATCAATATTGATAGTTACTTCGACAAAAGGTCAGCCTTCTCCTTCACGGCCACAGCCTCAGGAGTAAGGGGAGATGAATACATTTCGAATAATGGTGACAGCTGGGATGCAAGCTGGGATCCGGTGTGGTTCCTGAAAACAAATGTTGATGATAAAGGATGGACAGCGGAGTTCAGAATACCGCTAAGTCAACTCAGGTTTGCCGATAAACCAGAGCTTACCTGGGGATTTAACATTCAACGGTACTTTTTCAGAAATGATGAGCGATCACTCTGGCAACATATTCCACGAAATGCTCCCGGATGGGTTCATCATTTTGGTGAACTTCACGGAATAAAAGGAATCCGGCCGCAAAAACAGGTTGAGATATTACCTTATATAGCGGCTAAAACAGAACGCTTTGAAAAAGAAGAAGGCAACCCGTTTGCCGATGGAAAATCTTCGGACGTTAATGTCGGGGTTGATGGAAAGATCGGAATCACCAGTGATATTACTTTAGACTTTACCATCAATCCGGATTTTGGCCAGGTGGAAGCTGATCCATCGCAGGTGAATCTTTCCGCTTATCAACTTTATTTTTCTGAGCGTCGTCCTTTTTTTATAGAAGGAAAGAACATTTTGAATTTCCCAATCACGGAATCAGTAGCCGGTGGAAATTTTAACCAGGATAACCTGTTTTATTCTCGCAGAATTGGCAAGCGACCGTATTACTCTCCTGAGTTGGATGACCATGAGTTTGCTGATATCCCGGATAATACGAGGATAATAGGAGCGGGCAAGTTAACAGGCAAAAATCGCAAGGGACTTTCGTGGGGGATATTGGAATCTGTTACCGCCAGGACAACTGCGGAAATTGATTCGTTGGGTGAACGCCGGAGCGAAACCGTCGAGCCGAAGACTAATTACCTTGTGGGCAGAATCCAGCAAGATATTAATAAAGGCAACACGATCGTCGGCGCCATGTTTACTGCCACAAACAGAAAGATTGAAGACGAGCACCTTGAAGTTTTGCATTCAGATGCCTATTCAGGAGGAATTGATTTTCTTCACAACTGGAACAACCGAAAATATTATGTTCGCTTCAATGCCATTGCAAGTCACGTGCGCGGAACAACTGATGCGATAGCGAATACCCAACGGGCTAACGAACATCTCTTTCAAAGGCCAACGGCCCATTATGTCTCTGTAGATTCATCTCGTACCTCATTGACCGGGACCGGTGGAACATTGGCTATTGGAAAAAACAGTGGCAACCTGATCTTTCAAAGCGGCGTGACGTGGCGCTCACCCGAAGTCGAATTGAATGATGTGGGATTCCTCATCAGTGCGGATCTTATTAATCAGTGGTCGTGGGCGCAGTATCGGATACTGAAACCTTTTTCAATTTTCAGAACCTTGCGAATCAATGGAAATGAATGGTTGAATTTTGATTTTGGAGGAACTAACACAAGGAGATCGATCAACTTTAACGCGCATGCCCAGTTTAAAAACTTTTGGTTTGGAGGTGTTGGTTCAACACTGACCGGAAGACGAATTTCAAATGCCGACTTAAGAGGAGGGCCAGCGATCACTTATCCCGGAGGATTTGAATACTGGTATTATTTTGAAAGCGATAACCGGAAAAAATTGAGAATGAATTTCGAACAATGGCAGTTCCATGGATTTGAAAACATCGAAGTCAGTTACAACTATTGGTTAAATTTTGTTTACAACCCTACTAATGCTTTCAATATTTCCGTCGCACCGAGCTATAATGTTAACCATAACCAACAACAGTATGTAACTACTGCTGATTACAACAAGGAGGATCGATATATAACTGCTGCGATTGACCAAACGACTTATAGCATGTCATTGCGGTTGAGCTATGTGATTACGCCAGATCTCACGATTGAATATTGGGGTCAACCTTATATATCAAGCGGGGAATACCGCGACTTCAAAAGAATAACCCAAGCGGACGCGCCTGAATATA
>DASUGQ010000034.1:0-6672 GCA_036273935.1 Cyclobacteriaceae bacterium
ATACTCTTCATAGGCAGTAATAAAAATCACCATGGGCGGTTTTTGATAGAGGCTCTTCAGGAACTGAATGCCCGAAATGCCGGGCATCTGTATGTCAAGAAAGATCAGATCAACTTGATGAGACTGTAGGTATTCATTCGCTTCGAAAGCATTCGAGCAGCGCTTCATTAGCTTCAGGTTTGGCACCTTTTTAATATTGTCTTCGAGCAGGTCGAGGGCAAGGGGTTCGTCATCAACGGCAAGACACGTTATCATGATGCTATCAGTTTTAGTTCCACAACATACCAATCATCATCAATAGTTTCAGTGCGAAGGGTAAACATGTCTTTGTAAAGCAAATCGAGTCTCCTTCTGACATTCTGGAGTCCTATTCCTGAACTGGAGTCCTTGGTTTCATTTTGTTCCGGGTTGAATTTGTTTCGCACGGTGAAATTGATCGCGTAGTCTTCGACATCCAGCAGGATAATGATGATGGGATCGGTAATTAATCCCACGCCATGCTTGAATGCATTTTCAACAAAAGGGATCAGCAGCATGGGCTCGATCAACAGGTCACTTCTTTTCATGTTTACCTTGAAGTCGATCTGCACGGACGTTCCGAACCTCATTTTCTGAAGATTGATGTAATTGGTAATGTACTCGAGCTCCTTTTCGATAGATACCTTTTGATTCGTATACAACGTGTACCGCATTAATTGAGAGAGCTGAATGATGGCGTCCTCCACCTTGTCTGATTTTTTCCGTGCAAGGGAAGCAACGCTGTTCAGTACATTAAAAATAAAATGCGGACTTACCTGCGAGCGAAGAAATGCCAGTTCTGATTTTAGCTTTTCGGTTTCCTGTTCCTTCAATGTTTGCTCCAGGGCGCCGCGGTCTTGCATGAGTCGCAGCGCCAGGCTGATGCCAAAGATCATGAAGAAATTTGGAAGTCCGACAAAAACTGGAGGGTGAAACGGTTCCGTCGAAGGAAAGATGAATATACGTGCCACGTATCCGCCCAGGAGATAAACCGCCATGATCAGCACCATGGAGAGGACGTATAACAGCCATCCTTTTTTTGCGAGAACCCTGGGAACAAGTACATAAAGGTTCAGATAAAAAATGCCTGCCAGTAAGAGCGTAGTAACAATGGACTCAATTTGAATGAGATGCGGATCGATCTCAATTCGCATGGGTCTCGGACCGCCGGCCCCTGGTTCAGGGCCAAACTCCGGCCGGTCGTTAAGTAAGAACGCAGAGCGCCCCAGGAAGCGAAAGGGAACCGTCAGCAACAACGCCCACCCGCACAGGTGCAGAATTACAATCAGCGTTTTATTTAGCGTCTGTCGTGACATGATGGGTTTAGCGTGAACTCCTCCGACATACAAGATTAATAACTGATTACCAATAACCAATAACTGACAACTGATAACTAATTGATTTCATCATATTCCTCATCAGGTTTGAACTCCCAGATATCGTCATAGCGCTTGGTTCCATTCTGTCCCGTACCCACAAAGGTCCTTCCTTCAAGTGCGAATCCTACGGCAAGGCTGCGGGCCGAACCTTCAAACGAAGTTTTCTGATCCCACTTCATGGTACTCGCATCGAATTCATACACCGATCCATCCATTGCGCCGCTGGACGCCACGCCTCCGATAAGATAGGCTTTTGAATCTTTCACCACGGCCACGGCATCATGTCTTCTTACGGCTAACTTGAAATCGTCATAGTACGATTCATTATCATCGGGTGAGCGTTTCGTCCAGGTCTTTCCTTCCGGATCGTATTCCCAGAAGTCAAGGTTGTACGAACCATTGTTCCTTCCGGCGCAAACATATCCTTTGTTCCCAATGGTGAAGGCCAGTCCCTCCTCGATTTTCTCTCCCGGGTAACTTTGGATTTCACTCCAACTGTCCTCCTGCGCGGGATCAAACTCCCAGAAGTCGCTGTTGTACGTAATACCGTCGTAGCCGGTTCCAATGTAGGCTTTTGATCCGACCGTGAACGCTACAGAATTGTATCGGGCGCTTCCTTCGAAATCAGAAAGTTGCGTCCAGGTATCAAGGTCAGGATCATATTCCCATACATCTTTCAACTCCTCCTGGTCAAGATCGCGATTGTATCCCAACGCAATGTATCCCTTTCCATTAATACTGAACGCAACAGCTCTTTCGCGCAGGGTACCGGGAAATGATTGTCTCGATACCCAATACCCTTCGTCAATATCGATTGAATAAAAGTCGGCGAGATAGTCATCGCCATCATAACCCAGTCCGACGAATGCTTTTGATCCAACGGTGAATACAACGGCTCCTGATCTGGGCCTCCCTTTGAACGGCGTTGTCTTTGTCCAGTTGCCAATGGTGCTGTCGGTGCTGACGCTGTCCGAGCACGACGAGAGAACCCAGGAAATCACGACGACGAAAGCGATAAAAAAATTCCTACGACTGGTTTTCATTTCCATTTAATAATTAAGCGTAGCAAAATATATTCTGAGTTTTGTTTTATACCCGTTGCCGGCATTGGCCATATACAGGCGATTGATTGTATTGCGATAGTCAGGGTCAGCGAGCGTAAGCACCAGTCCGTTCTCATTGAACTCTTCCAGCGCCATCTGATCCCTGACGAAGGAGGTGACATCAAACTGGTAGTAGGTGTCGCGCTGAAGGTCGGTATCTTCATAAAGCGTTGCAGTTGCTTCAAATGATCCATATAATGTGTTTCTCTTGTCGTAACTATGAACGACAAGACTTGCTGGCAGCGGCGATGATGATGTATGCGATTTTGAAATAGGGTAAAGGTCTAGAATGGCCTTCGACACGTAGAAGTTTTCTGCTTGTGTTAGCGATCGCAGGTAAGGCATGTCCACCCTCAGAGCCATACCCGCGCCCGCCTGCATATATGACTCGTTGTTGGTTTCAACTGCGCTCATTTTATCCCGGCTTGTCCTCAGCGCGGCTAACGGTGTAGTTGTGCGGTTGCCGTGAATCCACGTGCAGACATTTTCGGTGCTGGCATTAAACGCAATATATTTCTGCGTGGAAGGTACGAGGCTTTTGTCGCGATAGTATAATCTTAATTCTGGTGCGTTAGAAAAACCCACAACACTGGCTGACGAACTCGTGTCGGGGACAACATACAGTCCATGAAAATATTTCAGGAATTCCGTTTGACTGGTGATGACTTCATCGTTATCGAACATTTTCGCCAGCAGTTCTTCACCCAGCGCGTCCGACAATTCTATTTCAATGGAATCTTCTTTTGTTGGCCTGGGAAGAAAAGTCAACGAGCCCAAACTGTTCTCCTCGTGTTCAAATGTTGAAGTGTTGTACAGATATCCGTAATCGTCACCTGATATCTCCTGCGTCAACCGATGGACGTTAAGCGTCAAGGCACTCGTGGTGTCAGCATAATAATAGTCATCGTACTTCAGAACCAGGGCCAGGTAATCGAAATCCAGGTGGCTTTCATCATCCTCTTCGAATCCAATGTTCGATGGGATCGTGAATGCCATGAAGGACGCGGCCGTCGTGCGACCCAATCGCTCATCTTCGTACGAGCCGATCATGACACGATTGGCAGCGCTCGTGACAAGACTGTCAAACTTAATGGTCGACAATGAAACGGTAGCCGAATCGACATAAGAGATATCAATGGCGCCGCCGGTAAACAGATCAGAACCAATTTCAGTAGACTCCACACCACAGGAAATGGCAATGGCGACGAAGGCTACGCTGATCAGTCTGTACATGATAATAATTGAAACGAACTTTCAAAACAATGATCAAAATGCCCTTCTTCAAAAAAGTATAGACAAGAAGAAGAAATTCATAGATGAAATTTTTCAGATCAAAGTGAGATGGCAGAAACTTCAAAGCCTTTTCCCTTGTCGCGGGAATGGTTTGAGTGATCGCACAACCATGTCCACCGGTCGCTAGTTATTTCGGGTGTTCAATTTGCGCAGTAGTTTTCCAGCCAAACATTTATTATGGCATTTTGTGCAGGACGCTTTCTGCTGGTAGCGGTCGTAACGTTGACGGTCATCTCGACATTCGCGCAGGTATCCTACAATTCACCTTATTCGTTTTATGGCGTCGGGTTGATTAACAATAAATCATCTTCCCTGAATCGGGGACTGGCTGGTACAGGGATCGGTATACAGGACGACTATAATCTTAACTATGTAAATCCTGCGTCGTACGCATCTATCGTTTCCCCCATCACTCACATTTATGAGGTAGGTACATACGTGGAGTCCAACAGATTTGAAACAACGACGCTAAGTGAATCTAAAACCAATGGAGGAATGTCAAACCTCAGTTACTGGTTTAAACTTTCTCCCCGCTGGGCATCAGTCGCGGGACTTTCGCCATATAGCTCCGTATCCTATAGTATTAAGGCCACGCGTGACCTTGCCATACTGGACAATGTGGAGTACACGCGTGAGGGAGCAGGAAACATCACGCAGTTATACTTTGGAAACGCATTCAATGTTGTGAAAAATTTTTCAGTGGGGTTGAATATTTCTTACCTCTTTGGGTCCATCCATCGGTATGAATACCTCAGCACCAGCATCCTTCCCGGCCTGACGTATGATGACAAGATATTCATCCGGAAATTTGATTTCGATGCAGGCCTTCAGTATAAATTTCACTGGAAAGACAAGAAGCTGGTTGTCGGTATGACGTTGGATGATGGCCTGAAACTCGAGGGAACAAGAACAGGAAAGCTTTATGATTCCGAAGGGGATACCTTAAAAACCATTTCGAATTCCGATGTTCAATATACTTTGCCCGCCTCTGCTGGCGTTGGATTATCACTACAGACAAAATTATTCTTGTGGGCGGGAGATGTAAAGTATGAAAACTGGAGCAACGCTGACATTGCCAACAAAGAAATCATTCTGCAGGATGTCTGGAAACTCTCAGGAGGATTTATGTATAAGGGCAATGCCAATTCGGATAGCTATCTCGGGGCCGTAGGATTACGGGGTGGAGTTCATGCAGAGAACTTCTATCAAAAACTCAACGGTCGTAATGTATTGAACTGGGGTGCATCCGCCGGGTTATCATTCCCCGTGTTTGATGGACGATCATGCATCAATTTCATTTACTGTTTTGATAAGTTGGGCACAGTTTCTGATGGATTGATCCTGCAGCATTCGAACAAATTTATGCTTGATGTTGTCATCCGGGATCTTTGGGGCGGTAAAAGAAAATTTGATTGAATTTTTCGTCGGGAATCTGCATGGGCTGTAACGTCCTGTCTGTCTATTAAAGTATCTCGTGCGTCTACATTTTTTTCAGGTGAGTTACTGAATGAATTAATTGGCTGGTAAATGTGCTGAACTATGAATGCGGTTAACCGGATGAGGATAATTTTATTTGTTGCTCCCATTCTCACTTCATTTAATCTTTTGCTGGCGCAGGAAAAATGCGGCACCGTTGAGCATACAAATCAGCTGATGGAAAAGCAATTATTGCGCGAAGAAAGGGATGGCTTTGAAGAGTGGCTCAAGGATAAAACGAGGATTCGCGAATTGCACACCAATGCCGCGGAAGCAAATAAAGTTTATCGCATACCGGTAGTGGTGCACATTATTCATAAAGGTGAATCCATTGGCGTCGGCAGTAATCTTTCTGATGCACAGGTCCTTTCGCAGATCAAAGTGCTCAACACAGACTATGAACGGTTGAATGCCGATACACTCGATACACCAAGTGAGTTTTCAGGAGTGGCTGGTAAGTTCAATGTTGAATTTGTTCTTGCCAAACAGGACCCCAATGGTAAATCGACCAATGGCATTGTCCGGGTAAAGGGTTCGAAGAATGTATGGACGATAAACGATGATGCAACACTCAAAGGAACGAGTTATTGGCCAGCGGAAGATTACCTGAACATCTGGGTGACGGATCTTTCGTCGACGCTGCTGGGGTATGCTCAATTCCCCGTCTCGGATTTGGCGGGTCTGGAAGACGCTGAAGACAACCGGCTCACGGATGGTGTTGTTATCGATTATACAAGTTTTGGCAGTATCAATGATGGTTCATTCAACCTGGACAAAAGTTTTAACCATGGAAGAACAGCAGTTCATGAGATCGGACATTTTTTCGGACTTCGTCACATCTGGGGTGATGACAACGGTTCGTGTGGTGGAAGCGGTGATTATGTAAGTGACACTCCGAATCAATCGAACTACACCGATGGATGTCCTTCCCATCCCTACACGACTTGCAATGCCCATTCGATGTTCCAGAATTATATGGACTATACCGACGATGTGTGCATGAATCTTTTTACAAAGGAGCAGGTAAACAGAATGCTAACGGTAATTCAAAACAGCCCGAGAAGAAAAACGTTAACCAGTTCCATTGGCCTGGATGATCCTGCGCCCGTTGCCAATGACCTGGGTATTCAATCAGTTCTTTCGCCCTCCTCTGCCGAGTGCGGCAGCACCATCATACCCACCATTGAAATCATTAATCGCGGAAGTAATTCAATCACATCTGCTTCGGTCAAATTTTCCATTAATAATGCGGAGGTTGAAACAAGGTCGTTCGCTCTGTCTCTTGCTTCGGGCGAAACGACTGACGTGAGTTTTCCTGAGCAGTCAATCGATGCCGGAAGTAGTCTCTTCAGTTTTGAGATCATGAAAACCAATGGTGCAACTGATGGAAAGGTGAGCGACAA
>DASUGQ010000035.1:0-59261 GCA_036273935.1 Cyclobacteriaceae bacterium
CATACCAATTCGATCTGACCGTCTATCCCTGCCGCTTTCCGATGAACGGGACCAATGAATGAAGTAAGGCCTCCTCCGACCATACCCATGCGCAATTTTCTCTTCATGTAATGATGAATTAAGGTTGTTGACTTTTAAAGGTGAAAAATAAGTAAATATTAACGATTGCAGGAAATTTTAATCAGGCAATTATCAAATGGCCAACGTTGCGAGATTATCGCTCCTGAGATTTTGGCAGTCGTTTGGATACTTGAAGGAGCTAGCTGCAACTGATTTTCCCTGGATGTCCTACGCAATTAATCCGGTGTGATATTCGGACGCAGGTGCGCGGGATAACCCGAAAGATACTTTACCAAGATACGCGAGTGAGAAGCGCACTCATCCACAGCTTGACACGGCGAGTCATCGGCTCACCAATCTGAATCCTTTTTTGAACTTTTATAGGTAAACTTATCGGTGATGGCTTGCTCCAGCAGGCCAAGCATATTCGGACGGCACCATTCGCGGGACAGAATGGTTCCGCTATTCATGCACGCATAGTTGGTCATGTTTTCCGGCTGAGGAATTTTTTTGTAGCCGATATCCCCTTTCATCTGAAGAGATTTAACTGTCATCCGGTACTTTCCATCCTTCGCTTCAGCCGTTACTTTTCCACTGAATCGTCCCGTCTGAATGATGGGTGGTGTTGCAACCTGAGAGAACATAAATTTTTTATAATCAACGGTGAGGTCCCTGAGGTCTGCCGTTACCTCGTCATTAGATACCGATACATTGGCGAACTCCGGAACAGATTTCATAAACTCAGCAAGCTTCCCGACGGTAATGGAATCCTGAAAGAAAATCTTTTGATAGACGATCTCCGTGTCGACAATCTTAAAGGCTCCATACTCAGTCGCCTGCCCAAAGACGAGAACGGGACCCATGAAAAACAAGAAGATTATTTTTTTCATAAACGTGATAATTAAAGTTTAAAGCTAAAGGCAGGAAGCTTAAAGCTAAAGGGATAACCTTCAAGGTTCTGGTTTTCAGGTTTGAATACAATTGAAAAGAGTCTAACAGCATTTGGCACGATCTGTTGCGATCGCAAATTACCTTATGCACGATGATTCACCATTTGAGTTTTCAACAATCGGTTGCATAAAAGATTTTTTCCGCGCATATTGGTGGTTACTAAACCTTAAACCGAAAATGGAAAAATCGTTCAATGCAAACCGGCTATTTCTTGGTAGCTGTCTTGCACTCCTTGTAACTTCACTGACCTTTGCTATTCGTGCAAAAATAGAAGGAGTTTTCAGTACGGACTATGGTCTTACTGGACAGGAAATCGGATGGGCTTTTGGCCCTGCCTTCTGGGGTTTCACTTTGGCCATGTTTCTTGGAGGACTCATTATTGATGCAGTGAAAACAAAATCAATTATTTGGCTTGCCTTTGCCACCCACCTTATTGGCCTTGTTCTATTGCTCATGTCGAAAGATAAAACGATGCTATTTATATCGAATGTGTTCATAGGATTTGGTAATGGAAGCGTCGAGGCAGCTTGTAACCCCTTGGTGGCAACGATTTATCCCAACAACAAAACAAAAATGCTTAACCGTTTTCACGTTTGGTTTCCCGGTGGAATCGTAATCGGTGGGTTGCTCGCCTGGTTGCTCATGACTCAAATGGGCGTCAGCTGGCAAGTATTGACATCACTCCTTTTTATTCCACTGGCGCTTTATGGCTACTTGTTCTTTGGCCAGACCATACCCGAAACGGAAAGAGTCTCATCGGGAGTTACATATAAAGACATGTTACGAAATGTAGCTGCTCCAATTACTATTATTGTCGTTGTAGGCTTTATGATTCTTGCCGCTTCATTTCCGGATGTTATTAAGATTGATTTCGGTTCGACGATCACATACGTCATCCTTGCAATTATTGTGCTGGCAGTTGTAATTGAAGGGAAAGTAGTAAACAAGATCAATCTTTTGTTTCCGTTCATGCTGTTTTGTATGTTCTTAACAGCCTCAACTGAGCTCGGAACAAACCAATGGATCAATGCTCTGCTGGAAGGATCTGGAATTGATCCAATACTTATTCTTGTTGTTATTACGGGTATCATGGCGGTTGGACGTTTCTTTGCCGGACCATTGATTCATAAACTGAATCCTCCAGGTGTGCTGCTTGGATCGGCTATTTTTGCAACCATTGGTTTGTACCTTCTCAGTATAGCTGAAGGCGCCGGTTTCTCCATGTTCGCAGCCATCGTGTTTGCTGTTGGTATCTGCTATTTCTGGCCTACGATGCTTGGATTTGTTTCCGAATATATTCCAAAGAGCGGGGCTCTTGGTCTTTCAATTATGGGTGGAGCCGGAATGGTGGCTACATCTATGGTGCTGCCAATCATGGGCGAATCAATTGACGTATCCGGGGAGCAGGCGACGCTTAGGTTTATGACCATACTTCCGGCAATCCTTGTCGTACTTTTCCTATCGCTCAACATCTGGATGAAAAACAAACCAAAAGGCTGAGTAAAATTTTCTTCACTAACCAAATCAATTAACCCAACTGAAAGGGACATTTGAAAAGATGTCCCTTTTTTTTCGTGTTTCAATTGCTTCGAACGCCCTTGATTTTCAAACATCATACAGTCTTTTCACCTGTTACCGATCGTCCGATAACACTTAATTAAAACTAAATTGACCCTTGGTGGAATTAAGTGGTGTTATCCTGGGTTATTGTTTCAGGCGGAAAACCTGCTTACCTTTGGTTTTCTTCAACGTACAATGATCCACGCCAGAAAAAGAAATCAGTTGAGCCGATTCAGTCTTGCTGGCTTACCTGTTCTTTTTCTTTTTCTTTATATGGCGGGCTCAGTAGAGGTTGATTCCTTTCACAACCTTGTTCACCCTGACGATTATTTTGTCCTTCATTCACCAGCACAGGAGAAGGACACCTGTCACTTAAGCATTTATCACCCGGGTTTAAATCAGGGCTGTGAGCATAAATCTCATTTAATTGAGTCAAAAAAATGTTCGTTGTGCCAATACGCAACGCACACACTACATCTGTTCACGGTTTCTCCCGTCCGGTTAGCCGCATTGCAAAATGACCCGACGAGCGATCACTACAATAATCTTCAAGTCGACCCGATTTTCCTTCATCTATCATCGCGCGCCCCTCCTTTTGCCTGATCCTTAATGTTATCAAGCCCTGTCGAATTCACCCGAGGGCAGCATTACTTATTTCACGTGTTACACTTTAAAGTATGTTCACCCGTGCGAACATTTTAATCGTTCTTTTCGATTTACTTCTTTTTACCGCAGCCTGGTCAAAGGAACAGTGCAGGTCAACGTTCGGCGTTATGTCACAAACGGGGAAGCACTCACTGATCATGGGGTAGTCTCAACTAATCTTAACATCAAGAATTAAAAAATGAAAATAAATTCAACCTCCATATTTTTCGGATTGCTTTGCGCGGCAAACACCCTTCTTGCGCAAGGTAGTTTGTCAGGCAGGATAACTGACAAGACTAACGGCCAGGCCATACCATACGCAGCTATTTCTATCCCGGACCTGCATGTTTTTACGACCTCGGATTCTGTGGGAAATTATCATTTTGAAAAGCTTCCAGCTGCAACTTATCAAGTACAAATTAGCACATTGGGCTACAAAACATTTTCGACTGTAATAACGATCAAAAGTGCGTCAGTAATGAATTTTGAATTGGACGAAAGCACCACTGAACTTGCTGAGGTAGTAATAACCGGATCATCGAAAGCCATTGAAATAAGACAATCACCTGTGTCAATTGCCTCTGTTAACAAACAATCCCTGACAACAAATTTATCGACCAACATTATTGATGCTATTGCTAGAGTACCCGGAGTTAGTGCGGTAACCACTGGTCCTAATATTTCCAAGCCGGTTGTTAGGGGTTTGGGGTTCAACAGGATATTGACCTTGTTTGAGGGGGTGCGTCAGGAAGGGCAACAATGGGGCGATGAACACGGAATAGAAATGGACAATTATGCTTTTGAAAGGATAGAAATTATCAAAGGTCCCGCCAGCCTGATGTACGGGTCCGATGCCTTGGGAGGTGTGGTGAACCTTATCCCTAATCAGCCTGGACCTGAAAACAAGATTTCGGGCAATATCACAACCGAATACCAAACAAACAATGGAATGCTTGGAGGTTCGGCGTTTGTAACCGGAAATAAAAATGGTTTCGAATGGGGAACGAGACTGTCTCAACGCACAGCAAAAGATTTCGAAAATTCTATTGACGGAAGAGTCTACAACACGGCGTTTAAAGAAACCGATGCAAACGCTTTTATCGGTGTGCACAAAAAATGGGGTGGCAGCCATTTGAGACTATCCTTATTTGATAACTCACAAGAAATACCCGATGGGAGTAGGGACTCCCTATCACGAAAATTTACAAAGCAAGTCACCGAGGATGATATCATTAGACCGATTGTGAGCAACAGTGAATTGAACTCTTATGACATTTCAGTTTTACACCAACGTGTTCAACATTACAGAGCATACTTAAAAAATAGTTTCTTCTTTGCAAACAGCAGGCTGGATGCCAACTTAGGTTTTCAAAGAAGTGTGAGAAGAGAATTCAGTCACCCGGAAGAACCTTATCAGGACCTTCCCGGATTATACCTGGAACTAAACACGTTCACTTATGATGTTAAATATTTCATCCCGGAATTCAATAATTGGGAGACTGTTGTTGGCGCGAATGGAATGTACCAGGTCAATGATCCAACCAAGGGAACGGAATTCTTAATTCCTGCTTACAACCAATTTGATTTCGGAGGATTTGCCTCCATCAAAAAAGACTTCGGGAAACTGAATCTGGCGGGAGGTATAAGATACGACTTCAGAAAATTTAACAATCACGAATTATACACCAAGCCAAATCCTGAAAGTGGCTTTGATCAACCGGTAACTGGCAATGATATCCTTGGCGCTGATAAACCATTTAGTAACTACTCCACCACTTTCAATGGGATTACGGGGAGTTTAGGGTTCAGTTATTTAGTAAATGAAGTCTGGGCGTTAAAACTCAATTTATCCAGAGGCTACCGGGCGCCTAACATTTCCGAAATCTCATCCAACGGCGTTCATCCGGGAACAAATCTTTACCAAATTGGAAATAGTCAATTTAAACCGGAGTTTAGTGATCAAGCAGATATAGGGGCATCCTATACATCCAAATCAGTAGACGCCGGCGCTAGTTTTTTTATTAACAATATTGAAAATTATATCTACAACCAAAGATTACTTAATAGTGATGGTGAAGACTCATTAAGTATTAGCGGTAGTATTGCTTATCCGACTTACAAATTTCAGCAAGGCAGCATCTTGTTATATGGATTTGAAGCCAATATCGACTTCCACATTATTAAGCAACTTCACTTCGACAATTCAGCCTCGTTGATCTATGGAGACAACAACAGCTACTCTGGCGCTCAGAAGACCAAGGAAACAAAATACGTTCCTTTTATGCCGCCGTTCAGGTTCATTTCTGAATTAAAGTACGAATGGACCAAGAACACTAAGGTTTTTGACAAGCCTTTCATAAAATTACAGGTACAGTATACAGCAACGCAAAATAGGGTATTTACTTACGACAACACCGAAACTCCCACACAGGGTTATACCTTGGTGAACCTGGGTGCAGGGACTGGCCTCAGAAACAAATCCGGAAAATCATTTGTAGATGTTTATGTAGTAGCCAACAATATTTTTAACGTGGCGTACCAAAACCACCTTAGTCGTCTAAAATATTTTGAACAATATACTGCTTCACCCAATGGGCACCTGGGCATTTATAATATGGGAAGGAACATAAGCATAAAATTGGTCAAGAATTTTTGAAGAGTGAACACATAGTTTTAACCCAAACATCAGCTGGTCTTAAATCGGAAACGTTCGACTCAACATTGGGTGAAGCGGATTTGGATGATATTAATGAGGAGTAACAGAAACCAGAATAAAACCAGTCGAATGAAATAAAAAAGCCAGGCTTGACCCTGGCTAACTTTTCTCATTTGAGTAGTCGACTTAACTATTACCTCCGGCACCTGCTAAGAAAAGAGCAGCAATGGTCCCCCACATGAAAAACGACAATACTATGGCAATGGCAGCCCATATCAGCGTAGCCTTAGCCCAATTAGCCTTGTTGATATTATCGTTGGATCCGAACGCCCATACGAATAGCATAACAATTCCAACGAGGGGAATGGCGGCTATCAGGATAGTGATCACCCAGTCCTTAACGGACATGACATTAGCTTGCAGTTGAGTTTCCATAATGTGATTAGGTTTTGGTTTATTGTGATAACTAAGATATGTATTTTAATTCACTCTGCCTATAGCGGTTATTACGTTTCCGTTAACTGCACACGGGCAAACTCATCTTCGGCAGAGTATCTCGGCCTTCATTTCATTTTGGATGACTTATTCCATAATTTAATAACCATGAAACACAGGCTCCTTCTTTCGCTCATTCTGTTGTCCTTGTTAGCCCATAGCCAACCACAAGGCCAGCGGTTAAAAGTCTCCGCCAGTCAACGCACACTTGTCCATGAGGACGGCTCGCCTTTCTTCTATCTCGGGGATACGGCCTGGGAATTGTTTCATCGCTTAACGAAAGAAGACGCTGAGCTCTATTTACAGAATCGCAAGGACAAAGGATTCACCGTAATACAAGCCGTTGTATTAGCCGAATTGGATGGATTGCACACACCCAACATGTATGGCTTCACACCCCTGATAAACGACAACCCCCTTCGTCCACGTGAACAATACTTTGAACATGTCGACTGGGTCATCAACAAGGCAGCGGAACTTGGCCTGTACATTGCCCTGCTCCCCACGTGGGGTGATAAGGTTTTCAAAGACAGATGGGGAATTGGCCCGGAGATTTTCAACGTTAATACTGCAATGGCTTATGGGGAATTTATTGGAAAACGGTATAAAGATCAATGGAACATCATCTGGGTATTGGGTGGCGATCGGAATCCCAGAAATGAAGAAGATGTGAAGGTATGGCGAGCCATGGCGAACGGAATTGTCAAAGGTGTCGGTGACAACGATAACGCACTAATGACCTTTCATCCGCAGCCCCATAACAATGGTGGATCTTCCACATGGTTTCATCATGATGCGTGGCTTGACTTCAATATGCACCAAACGGGTCATTGCATCGACAACAGGCGCGCTGATAAGATCACCTACGACTATAATCTCATCCCCGTAAAACCCACGATGGATGGCGAACCAATGTATGAGGAGCATCCCATTTGTTTTGATGGAAGGAAAAATGGTTTCTCAACAGCTGATGATATTCGCAAACTGGCCTATTGGGACTTATTCGCCGGTGCAATGGGTCATACCTATGGATGTCATGCTATCTGGCAGTTCTACAGCGAAAATTGGGAGCCACTGAATTCGCCACAACGAACATGGAAGGCTTCTCTCGACCTGCCCGGTGCACTTCAAATGGGCTACCTGAAAAATTTAATGACACCTTTTCTTGAGCGTGACCGAATCCCTGATCAATCCTTAGTGGTTGGAGATAATCCGAAGGACAGTTCCTATGTCGCTGCTACACGGGCAGTGGATGGTCGCTTTGCCCTCGTGTACACGCCTACCGGCAAAGCAATTTCCATCAATGCCAAATCGCTGAGAGGAAAAAAACTTACAGCAACATGGTTTGATCCGCGAACGGGAAATTATACCTCCATCCTCACCTCCAGAAAAAAATCTGTGATGACCTTTACACCACTTTCCAGCGGAGAGACTTTGGACTGGGTATTGGTTTTGGAGATGGATAAAGTATTCTAGGAAAAGATTTAATTCCGCTTACGGTAGTTCCAAACCGCCAGACCATTTGATGCCAGCCCAAACAGAAGAACAGCCGCCAGGTGATGGCGGATATCATGAAGGTTGCTGCCTTTAAGAACAACCATTCGCATCACTTCAATAAAATGAGATACCGGGTTGATGCGCGCGATTACCTGTGCCCATTCAGGCATGCTGTCGATCGACGTGAATAAACCCCCCAGCAAAATAAAAACCATCATCATGAAGAAAGACAGCAGCATCGCCTGTTGTTGGGTATTCGCGAAAGTTGAAACAAGTAAGCCCATGCCGAGCACGGCAATCAGATAAACTGCGGCGAATGCATAAATCGTAAACAGGCTGCCCACCGGAATGATACCATAAACCAGTCGTGCAATGGTGAGCCCAATGGTAAGAACGATAAGCCCCAGAATCCAGAAAGGAATCAACTTACCAAGAATGAATTGATGCTTCTTAATAGGTGTAACGTTGATCTGTTCAAGCGTGCCTACTTCCTTTTCCTTTACAATGTTCAATGCAGAAAGAAAACCCCCCACCATTGTAACAAGGATAACCAAAATACCCGGCACCATAAAAAACCGGTAGTTCATAAGTGGGTTATACCAATTGGAAGAGGTTAACGAAATTGTCGGCTGAAGATTCTGTCGTGATGCTGAAATCCATTCCATGCGAATGTCCTGATTGAAGTCGTTGATTACAGTCCGTAAATATGCGCCGCCGATATTAGCCTTGGTCCCGTTGACGGCATTGATGGCAAGAAATACGGTCGATTTATTTTCGCGCATCAGATCTCTTTCAAATCCCGCCCCGATCTGCAAAACCAAATCGGCCTCGTCATCTTCAAGGTGGAGCAGGGCCTTATCGTATGAATCTGTAAAATCAACAAGTGTAAAGTACTCTGTTGATGTAATCTTCTGAATCAGACGCTGCGATGATTGCGACCGGTCATAATCAACAACGCAAACATTCACATTCTTCACTTCATAATCGGCTGCCAGGGGCATAATAAGTAACTGCACACTTGGCATGATAAACATGATACGAAGTATAGCCGGATTGCGAAATATCTGGCGAAATTCTTTTTCCAGCAAGATCAACAGCGCCCTCATTCCAATCGTGTTTTAAATTTTTTGATGCTCACCGCCATGAAGAAAAAGGTCATCCCGACGAGGATGATCGTCGGCTTCCAAACGTGTTCAAATCCCAGACCCTTAATCATGATGTTCTTGACAATTATGTAGAACCATTTGGCTGGAACAATATTCGAGATCACCCGAAGCCCTATTGGCATATTCTCAATAGGGAACATGAAACCACTTAGCAAAACCGTCGGCAGAAATAGCCCCATCAATGAAACCAGCATCGCGACTTGCTGTGAGGCGGCGATGGATGAAATAAGTAGGCCGAGCATCAGGGATGTAATGGTAAACAACATGCATTCAACCATCAGCAATGAGAGGTTCCCCTGAATGGGTACATCAAGGACCCAAACACTAAGCATCAGAATGCTCGTGATGTTTACGATCGACAACAAGAAATAGGGCACCAGTTTGGCCAGCACCACCCGAAGCGGAACTATGGGAGAAGCGAGGATGACTTCCATCGTCCCGATTTCCTTTTCGCGAACAATGGAAATGGATGTCATCATGGCGCACACCAACATCAGGACCATTGCCATGACCCCCGGTACAAAATTGTAGGAACCTTTGAGTTGCGGATTATAAAGCATCCGCATTTCCGTTTGAATTACATAAGGGGCCTCCTGACGGCCTCTCATGCCCATCTGATAATCCATAATTACGGATGTAGCATAGTTGATCAAAGTATTGGCAGTATTTGGATCCGTCGCATCACCAATAAGCTGAATAGCCGCTGTGTTGGTGTGGAGTAACTCCTCCTGGAATTTCGGAGGGAACACTACAGCAAGCTTTATTCTCCCCGAACGGAATGAAGAATCGAGGGATGCGTTGGAGGGAATATTTTCAATGATCTCAAAATACCGGCTTGACTCCAACTCATGAATGATCCCTTGCGTCACGTCATCCTTTGCATTATCGAGTATGGCAATCCCTGAGTTCTTGACTTCATTGGTCAGAGCAAAACCAAAGATGAGGATTTGGGTAAGCGGCATTCCTAATAGAATCAATAACGTCTGCCGGTCACGCCACAGATGAAAAAATTCCTTTCTTATGAAAAACAAGAACTGGTGCATGCCTTAGTCTATTTGCCTGTCGTTAATTTTAAAATCAATCGTCTCCACGCTGTGCCTTCCGCGCCAACTGTAAGAAAACGCCTTCCATATCCTTTGCATTAAACCTGGTTTTTAATTCTGCCGGAGAGCCGAGAGCATCTATTCTGCCATCGACCATAATTGAAACGCGATTACAGTATTCGGCCTCATCCATGTAATGGGTGGTAACGAAAACCGTCGTTCCATCATTGGCCGCGTCATAGATCATTGTCCAGAAGTCCCTCCGGGTGATGGGATCAACACCCCCAGTGGGTTCATCAAGGAACACAATCTGTGGCTTGTGAATCATAGACACTGAAAAAGAAAGCTTTTGCTTCCATCCTAACGGCAATGATTTGACAAGCGAATTGATACTACTTTCCAGCTGAAGTGCTTTAGCCAATGCCTCCGTCTTCTGTTTTATTTCCGTGTCGGTCAATCCGTAAATTCCGCCGTAGAACCGGATGTTCTCCCGAATGGTCAGGTCTTCATAAAGTGAAAACTTCTGACTCATGTAGCCAATACTCTTCTTAATCTTCTCCGACTCCCTGAATAAATCGTATCCGGCGACATGTGCCTGGCCTGACGTTGGAAAAGAGAGTCCGCACAACATGCGCATGGCAGTTGTTTTGCCGGCACCATTGGCCCCAAGAAAACCAAAGATCTCCCCTTTCTCAACATCAAAGGAGATATTGTCAACTGCTGTGAAGCTGCCGAAGCGTTTGGTAAGATGCTGAACGGATATTGCTTTCATTTTTCCAAATGCTCCTGGCTCATTAAGTCCATAAAACAATCTTCTATCCCTGCATCAATTTGCCTGAAGGTAACATCGTCATGGCCTGAATTTCTCAAATGATTTTCGACCGTGGGTTTTTCGTTCTCCGTCCGGAAGACGACATGATGCTCCTGGCCAAACGGGTAGCAAGACTCAATTTCTTTCATTCCCCGCAATTGTACCATCAGGTTGTACATGTCATGCGCGTGAACTGCCCATAAAGGTTTAGGAAATTTCTTTGTAATGCCCGATGGCGAGTCGATGTCCAGAATCCTTCCGGCCTGGATCAGCGCGACGCGGTCACACAAACTGGCTTCATCCATGTAGGGAGTTGAAACGAGAATGGTAATGTTTTGCTTTTGCAGATTCCGAAGCAGTTCCCAAAATTCCTTTCGCGAAACAGTGTCCACACCCGTTGTTGGCTCGTCTAAAAACAGAACCGATGGTTTGTGGATGAGCGCACAACTCAACGCGAGCTTTTGTTTCATTCCACCAGAAAGGGCCCCCGCCTTTCTCGTTTTAAATTTTTCAATCTGCACATATATATCTTTTACCAACTCATAGTTTTCCTCAATAGATGTATCGAACAGGGTAGCAAAAAAAGCGAGGTTCTCCTCTACCGTCAGATCCTGGTATAACGAAAACTTTCCCGGCATGTACCCGATGTGCTTTCTGATTTCCCTGAAGTCCCTGATCACATCATAACCATCGACCTGGGCTGAACCACTGTCCGGTATCATCAGCGTTGTGAGCAGACGAAACAGGGTGGTCTTTCCCGCACCATCGGGACCAATCAGTCCAAAAAGCTCTCCCCGATCTACCTCAAATGAAATATCATGCAGCGCGGTGATCGTTGATTTATCCTGTTTAAAGGATTTGGAAATATTTTTTATTGAAACAGCTTTCACAAATGGCGCTCTTTTAATTCGCAGGGGATGATGAATTGCTATTCAACTTTACTTCGCCGTACATACCCAATTTCAAATAACCATCGTTCTTCACGCTAATCTTAATGGCATAAACCAGGTTAGCGCGCTCGTCTTTTGTTTGGATGGTCTTCGGGGTAAACTCAGCTTTGTCGGAAATCCAGGTAATGGTGCCGGGATACGTTTTGTATTCTCCGTCAGCGGAATCCACATAAACCTGAACTGCCTGGCCCAACTTAATCTGCGGAAGTTGGGTTCCGGAAATATACGCACGCAAAATCAACGTTGACAGGTCCGCAATTTTATAAAGCCCCTTACCGGGCGCTGTCATTTCATCCTGCATGGCATATTTGGTGAGCACCGTCCCATCAACCGGATTTGTAACCAAACATTTACTCAACTGGTCAGTCACCATCGCCAGCTGAACTTTAATGGCTCCACTTTGCTCATTGAGGGTTGTTGTCGTAACCGTAAGGCTATTTTGCTGGGCAGCAAGCCTGGCTTCCAGAACGGCCAACTTCGAGTCGACATCGTCCAGTTGCTTCTGTGTGGCCACTCCACCCTTTACAAGATTTTCGACGCGCTTCTTCTCAAGTTTTACATTGTCGATTTCTTTTTTCGTTGCCTCGATCTGCGTCCTGATATCAGGCTTGCCGGCCAGAACGGCTTTCTGATTCTCCAACAATTGTAATTTTGAAAGATGAAGCTGTGTACTGTCGATGAAACCAACCTGCTGTCCAGCTTTTAACATTTGACCTTCTTCAATGACAAACGATAGTATTTTCCCGGAAGCCTCTGCCGAGATAATGACTTCATTTGCCTCGAACGTGCCAGTGGCGTCGAAGTCATTCATATTGTTGTTACAGGCATACAGGCAACAAGCTGTTAAAATGCAAGTGAACGTTTTCATAAATCCGTTAAGCAACATGTTTAGTAAGATTAATTTCCAGAAGTAGTTTTGTATTCATTTAACGTCATGAGCAGCTGAACTTCATGCAAGGCCTGATTGCTTCGCGCCTCGATCTCGCCGTTGGTAGCCTGAAGAAGGTCGTTCATCGTGCACATTCCATTTTGATATTTCAGTTCATACGCCTTTTTAATAGTGGTCTTTAGCGCGACAATATCGTTGTCTTTGGTCAGAATGGATCGCTGCTTTTGAATGTCACTGGTTTGCTGCGACAATTGCAGATTCGTGTTGAATAAAAAAGTCTCCTGCTGGTTGTTGATCCGATCCAGTTGGATCCTTGCCAGTTGATTGTTATTGGAGGATTGGTATAACGACTTAGTATTCCAGGATAAACTAAGTCCTGCAATAGCAAGTGATTGCATTTTTTCTGCTCCGAAGGGCACTCCTGGCTGAATTATCAACCCGGCGCCAAGAAGTCCAACTTTGGGCATGTAACCAACTTTGTTCATTGCCTGTTGTGCATCGACAAGGTTTCTCTGGTGCTGATACAGGCTGAGCTCTGGACGATTAATAGTCACTTCACCAGGCACGTCATCCATCACCGGTTTTTCAAGTTGAAGGTTGCTATTTACCGGTTCACCTACCATCAGCGCCAGCATATTGGCATATCCCTGGCGTGAGTGCACAATTTCAATTGTGCGCTGTTCAACTTTTAACAATTCTACTTTCACCTCATCGACATCAGATGAATACGCAACACCGTTTTCATTCGACAACCTAACTGCCTTTAAGTTGCGATTGAGATTATCGGTCAGCAGGGCCGACTGGTTCAGTTGCTCATCCAACAATAGAATACTGAAGAACAATTGGTTCACTCGTTCCGCGAGCTCATGAAATGCAATATCAATGTTGGATTTTTCTACCTCCCTATCAGCTTTTATGATCTCCTTTTGAGCATGTGTTGCTCCACCATCCCAAATGGTCTGATTAATTTGTCCGATGCCGATGAATTGAGACTTATCTTCCGATTCCTCCGATGCCGGGCCCATTGACGGCAATCCCTTTATGATGTAGGCAGCAATCGCTGTAACGCTGAATTGTGGCAGACAGCCCTTGCTTGCATTCGACAATGTATATTCAGCAGACTGATCGATGAGATCGTATTGTTTAATCAAAGGGTAGTTGGCTTTGGCTTTTTCCTGGCAGGTCTGAAGGGAGAACTGCCCCCATGAGATAAGCGGCGCCACAATCATCATCAAAACCAGGATATTGTGTTTCATATTAAAAGAGGCTTAATAATCTGTATCAATATTAACAATTCAATTTGTCAACTTGCTTCCATACGGTCAAAATAGAACGCGGTTAACATTAACCGTTGATCGAAAAATTAAAACCGGAAATTTTGTTGTTGAAGTGTTGCTATCGGAAATCGAACGGATCCGGAAACAATCAGACTCGATGTTTGCAAATCATTCATTAAGGAACAAATATTCGGTCATCGCTGACCGTAAGGGGCCATTTGGACCTCTGCACGGGTTGATTTGGACAACATCAACCTTTACTTTTGGGGCTAAAAATTAATATGAAACTCCTCACCATCCTTGTCCCTGACGGTGCGCACAACCTCAGTAGTGTGGTTGGATCTTTTAAAATTCTGTCAAGGGCAAATGAATACCAAAAAAATCTTGGGAGGTCTGAGATTTTTAAAATTCAGCTGGCCGGCGTTTCGAAAACGGTTACGCTCTACGATGGTCTGTTTACCATTCGTCCCCATGTGCATATTTCCGACGTGAGGAAAACGAACCTCATCATCATTCCCTCTCTTAATCACAATTTTTCCGAGTCGGTAGCACAAAATAAAAAAATGGCGAATTGGATCTTACAGCAACACAACCGTGGTGCAGAAGTTGCTTCAATTTGTACCGGCGCTTTTTTGCTCGCCTCAACAGGCCTCCTGGACGGAAAGTCATGTTCAACACATTGGAGCGCAGCCAGGAGGCTTGGCGAAATGTTTCCAAAGGTAAATTGGGTCAATGATCATTTCATAACCGACGAAGATGGTATCTATACTAATGGCGGTGCCTTTTCTTTCCTGAACCTTTTATTGTATCTCATCGAAAAATATTACGATCGCGAAACGGCCATTTATTGCGCAAAGGTTTTTCAAATCGATATTGACCGAAACAGCCAATCACAGTTCACGATTTTCACAGGGCAAAAAAACCACGGTGATGAAGTGATTAAAAAGGCACAGGGTCTGATCGAGAAAAATATTAATGATAAAATTTCAATTGAAAGTCTCGCCACCGGATTTGCGGTCAGCAGGAGAAATTTTGACAGGCGATTTATCAAGGCCACCGGTAATACCCCGTTGGAATATTTACAGCGGGTAAAAATTGAGGCAGCAAAAAAGTATCTGGAGACAGGACGAAAAACGATCAACGAGGTAATGTTTGACGTAGGCTATTCCGACGTAAAAGCCTTTCGGGAACTATTCAGAAGAATTACAGGACTATCTCCGCTGGAGTATCGAAATAAGTATAATAGAGAATTTGTATCCAATTAATGTATTTTCAAGTTCTCCCCTTTCCGGATAAAAAATTTCGATCCATAGCTTTATATTTAGCGCCCCAGTCGTTTATACCATGGATAGGTCACACGCAGAAAAGGAAATTCAACAATTAAGAGACACCATAAACCATCACAACGAACTCTATTATCAGAAGCATACAATAGAGATCAGTGACTACGAATTTGATCAACTACTGGAAAGGCTGATCAAACTTGAAAACGAATTTCCTGAATTTAAAACATCAGACTCTCCTTCACAGCGTGTCGGTGGCACAGTAACGAAAGAGTTCGTCTCCGTTCTTCACCGGTACCCAATGTTATCGCTGAGTAATACCTACAGCCAGGAGGAACTGGAAGAATTTGATGTCCGGGTGAGCAAGGGCCTGGGGGGTGAACCCTATGAGTACTTCTGTGAATTGAAGTTTGATGGCGTGTCGATAAGCTTGATTTACGAAAATGGAGTACTGATAAGAGGAGTCACCCGTGGAGACGGCGTGCGTGGTGACGATATAACCGCCAACGTAAAAACAATCCGCAGCGTTCCCCTGAAAATCAGAGACAAGGTGCCCTCCTCATTCGAAGTCCGCGGAGAGGTATTTCTGCCAAAAGACGTGTTCAATCAATTGAACAAGGAGCGGGAGGATATTGGTGAAGAGCGTTATGCGAATGCGCGCAATACCGCTTCAGGCACATTGAAGATGCAGAATTCCGCCGAGGTCGCCCGGCGCAAGCTGGATTCATTTGTTTACTACCTGATGGGGGAAGACGTAGACGTCACGAGCCATGAAGAAGGAATACGACAATTGGAACATTGGAAATTCAAAGTTTCGCCGACCTATCAAAAGTGCAAAAACATTCAGGCGGTTCTTGACTACATCGACCATTGGGAAAACCGGAGGCAAGACTTACCCCTGGAGACGGATGGTGTGGTAATAAAAGTCAATAGCCTGGAACAGCAGGAACATCTTGGCTTCACCGCCAAAAGTCCGCGATGGGCGATCGCTTACAAATATAAACCTACCAGTATCAGCACGCGGTTAAATGGTGTTACCTACCAGGTAGGGCGCACAGGCGCAGTGACTCCGGTCGCGGAACTTGAACCTGTGTTCCTGGCAGGCACCACTGTAAAACGCGCTTCACTCCATAATGCAAATGAAATTGCCAGACTAGATCTTCATCTTGGTGACTATGTGTTTGTTGAAAAAGGTGGCGAGATCATTCCGAAGGTGACTGGGGTCGATCTATCAAAAAGAACGAAGGAGACCGTTCCCATAAAGTATATTCAAAAATGCCCGGAGTGCGGAACCAGGCTTATCCGCCAGGAGGGTGAAGCGGCGCATTATTGCCCCAACACTACAGGCTGTCCTCCACAAATCAAAGGAAGGATTGAACATTTCATTCAGCGCAGGGCCATGGACATTGATTCACTTGGCGAACGAACCATCGACCAACTTTTCAAACTTGACCTGGTGAAAAGTCCGGCGGACCTTTACGATCTCAAACGTGAAGATCTCATGCGATTGGAGGGATTCAAGGATCTTTCCATAAAGAACCTTCTGCATGGTATTGAACAGTCGAAAACGACGCCCTTTGAAAAAGTACTATTTGCCATTGGGATACGGTATGTCGGACAGACCGTCGCAGTCAAACTTGCTCGCCATTTTAAGAATATTGATGCCCTGATGACGGCCAGCTATGAAGAACTGCTGAGTGCACCCGAGGTCGGCGAAAAAATAGCGGAGAGTATTATTGAATTTTTTAGAAACCGTGAGAATCGAAAGGAAATTGAACGGCTGAGGGCATCAGGTCTGAATTTTACTTCAGAGCAAAAAGAACCGGAAAAGCTAAGCGACGTATTAGCCAATAAGTCCTTCGTTATTTCGGGCGTCTTTCAAAAATATGACCGTGACGAACTCAAGGAAATCATCCTCCAAAATGGCGGACGGGTTCTATCTTCC
This sequence comes from Cyclobacteriaceae bacterium, assembly GCA_036273935.1. Classification (GTDB taxonomy): domain Bacteria; phylum Bacteroidota; class Bacteroidia; order Cytophagales; family Cyclobacteriaceae; genus ZC4RG29. The sequence goes on from DASUGQ010000035.1 coordinate 17,229, forward strand.
GTATCAGGAAAGTTGGATTATTTACTTGCAGGTGATAATATGGGACCGGCAAAGCGGGAAAAGGCTGAAAAGAGCGGCGTGAAGATTATTTCTGAAGCTGATTTTGAGATCCTCTTAAAAGGGAAATGAAAAGTCTTAAGACCTCATGAATCACCAAAATTAGAATTTAAATACCAATGGGTAAACTCTTGGAAATCAGTACAAAATCAAATCTTAGAAGCAACAAAGCTTTAAGATCGTGTTTACCCTATAAACAGGCGGTTACTGTTGGAATCACGTTCACCGTAGAAGACATGCAGAAGCACGTCATGGTTAAAGAACTGATCAAGAAACTTGAGTTGGATGGAAAGAAAACGACCGTAATGTGTTACCTGCCGCACGATAAAGTAAACTATGAATTCCTATTTGATTTTTTCTCCAACAAGGATTTCTCATTTTTCGGAAAGCTCACCTCATCCAAGGCGATTGACTTTGCGTCGACGGCTTTTGACTACCTATTCTATCTCGATACGGAACCAAATCCCTTAATACTTAATTTACTTGCCAGAAGCAAAGCGAAATGCAGAATGGGAAAATTCTGGGATGAAGGGGAGCCGTTTTTCGAATTCATGCTGGAGACTACCAGCGATACCAAGGGATTGATTGACGGGATTTACCGATATACGAGTATTTTGCATTAATGCCACTACGAAAATTATGAAGAAGTTTTACGGGACGGGAGTTGCCCTGGTGACGCCGTTCAATGAGAAGTTAGAGATCGATTTTAAAAGTTTAAAAAGACTTTTGAATTATACATCAAAAGGGGTCGATTACTATGTGGTGATGGGAACTACGGGGGAAGCTGTAACGATCCATGACGATGAGAAACGCGAGGTACTTGCGTTTGTAAAAAAAAACAATCCAAAAAAACTCCCGATTGTCTTTGGTATTGGAAGCAACGATACGCAGCACGCCCTGGAATGCATTTCAAAAACTGACTTCAATGGGGTTGACGCCATTCTCTCCGTGAGTCCGTACTACAACAAACCCTCGCAGGAAGGCATCTACCAACACTTTAAAAAAATTGCTGATCAGTGTCCTGTCCCGGTGATTCTTTACAATGTGCCAGGGCGAACAGGATCAAACATCACCGCTGAAACAACGCTGAGGCTTGCAGGCCATCAAAACATTGTCGCCACCAAGGAAGCCTCCGGTAGCCTGGAACAATGCATGAACATTGTAAAACACAAGCCAAATGATTTTCTGTTACTCTCCGGTGACGATATGCTAACGGTGCCCTTATATAGTATCGGATCGAAAGGCGTGATCTCAGTGTTAGCAAATGCTTTCCCCTCTGTGTTTAATAAAATGAAAGTCTTTGCCTTCGATAATAAATTTGAAAAGGCACGACGGGAACAATTCAGAATCCTGGAGATCAACGGACCCATGTACGAAGAAGGAAATCCTGTTGGAGTAAAATATCTTCTTTCAAAGATGGGAATCTGTGACGCCTATACGCGTTTGCCAATGGCGTCCGCATCGGAAAGGCTTAGGAAAAAAATTGATGATATTTATGATACATTAAAAAGAAAAGGATAGCTAACGGACAGCTATCCTTTTCTTTCCTAATATCTAAAACTCAAAAAACCCTGGCTAATTTAACTAGCCTTGTTCTTCAACTCCTGGACTTCAGCACGGATTGCCTGAGCAATGTTTTTGAGGTCTTGCATCCCCTTCCTTACCCGGGTTCCAGCAGCGCTGTTTCCTTTGTTATAGAACTTATCAAAGTCACCTTCCAGTGAAGATATCAGATTTTTGAGCTCCTGAAATTTTTGCATTGTATTAAGGATTAAGATTAAAAATTAAGTTTCCAAGGCCAATTTAAAGAAAAACCCAAAAATTCAACCGATTTAGCCACTTTTTTTAAGCGTTCCTGGTAACGGCTACCAATTGTTCACTACGGTAGAAGCCATCATCGAGCTTTACTTTGAGTGCTGAAAAGGCAGTCAACGTCTCCTCCACATCAGCCAGCGTATGCGCTGCGGTGGGAATAATCCTGAACATAATAACATCTTTAGGCACAACAGGATAAATAACGACTGAGCAGAAAATGTTAAAGTTCTCCCGAAGATCCATTGCCATATTTGCTGCTTCACCAACTCCCCCTTTAAAGAGAACCGGCGTTACCGGAGACGTCGTGTCGCCGAGATAAAAACCGCGCTCACGTAGCCCGTCCTGCACTGCATTGACGATCTTCCAAAGGTTGGCCTTTAACTCCGGTTGGGTTTTCAACAACTCCAGCCGTTTCATCCCTCCTATTACCAGGGCCATTGGAAGACTCTTTGCATAAATTTGCGAACGCAAACTGTAGCGCAAATACTTTATGATTCTTTTGTCACCACCAACAAATGCGCCGATACTAGCCATCGACTTGGCAAAAGTGGAAAAGTAAAGATCTATTTGATCCTGCACACCTTGCTCTTCACCTGTTCCGGCGCCGGTCTTCCCCATGGTGCCAAAGCCGTGAGCATCGTCAACGAATAATCTGAAGTTGTATTTCCTTTTAAGTGCCACAACACCCTTCAGGTTTCCCTGCTTACCCGACATACCGAATACACCCTCCGTTATCACGAGAATACCGCCGCCGGTCTCCTCGGCAAGTTTAGTGGCACGTTGAAGTTGCTTCTCAAGATTCTCCATGTTGTTGTGCGTATAAACGAAACGCTTACCCATATGGAGCCGCACCCCGTCAACGATACATGCATGTGATTCCGCATCATAAACGATGACGTCTTTACGATCGACCAACGCATCAATTATGGATACAACACCCTGGTAGCCATAGTTAAGCAGCATTACATCCTCCTTCTGCACGAATTCAGCCAACTGCCGCTCAAACTCAATGTGCTGAACAGAATTCCCAGACATCATTCGGGCACCCATAGGCAACGCCATTCCAAATTGCGCCGCGGCATCTGCATCAGCCTTTCTCACTTCAGGATGATTGGCGAGACCCAGGTAATTGTTCAAGCTCCAATTGAGAACTTCTTTCCCATTGAATTTCATACGGGGTCCGATTTCGCCTTCTAGCTTGGGAAAAAAGAAATAATCGTCGGGGAGGTGGGAATATTTGGCCAAAGGCCCAGCTTCCATGCGAAGCTTATCAAATAAATCTACCATGCTTATTTTGTTGGTTAAAATCCTGCAAAAATAACGAAAAAAGTAAATTGCAACCCCTTGATGTCAGATAATCAGCATTGTTGAGACATTGAGATTTTATCTGTAGCATTGCAGCTAACAACCTTAAAATGCCCAAAATATCCAAAATTCTTATTGCCAACCGTGGAGAAATTGCCCTTAGGGTAATGCGGACGGCAAGGGAAATGGGAATTGAAACGGTTGCCGTTTTTAGCGAAGCCGACCGGAAATCTCCCCATGTCCAATTTGCTGACGAGGCGTTTTGCATAGGCCCTCCGCCCTCTTCGGAGTCCTACCTTAAAATTGACAACATCATAGAGGCAGCAACAAAATCGGGGGCCCAGGCAATTCATCCCGGATATGGCTTTCTGTCAGAGAATTCAATTTTTGCTCAAAGGGTTGAAGATGAAGGGTTGACATTCATTGGGCCTTCTCCCTCCTCAATTGCAACCATGGGAAATAAACTGGCGGCAAAAGCGGCAGTAGCAAAATTCAATGTGCCGCTGGTGCCAGGAACCGCCAATCCAATTATAAGTTTAAAAGAAGCCATGGAGCTTGGAAAAGAAATTGGATATCCGATTTTAATCAAGGCCAGCGCTGGCGGTGGTGGCAAGGGTATGCGGGTTGTGAACCAGGAATCCGACCTGCAAGAGCAAATGGAACGCGCGATAAGCGAAGCCACTTCGGCCTTCGGTGATGGGTCGGTGTTCATTGAAAAGTACGTTTCCAAACCGAGACACATAGAATTCCAGGTATTCGGAGACAAGCACGGGAACGTTGTTCATCTGTTCGAGCGGGAATGCTCAATCCAGCGCAGACATCAGAAGGTTGTGGAAGAAGCACCATCATCCGTGCTCACGCCGGAAAAACGGGAGGCCATGGGCGAAGCTGCGATCAATGTCGCCAAGTCATGCGCCTATTATGGTGCAGGAACCGTTGAGTTCATTGTTGACGACAAATTGAATTTTTATTTCCTGGAAATGAACACCAGGCTACAGGTAGAGCATCCTGTAACTGAGATGATCACCGGCCTTGACCTTGTGAAATTGCAAATCAGGATTGCCGAAGGGGAAACGCTTCCATTTAAACAAGAACTGATCAGCAGATTTGGTCATGCGGTTGAAGTACGAGTGTATGCAGAAGATCCTTCAAACAATTTTTTGCCGGACATTGGAACCCTTCGTCATTATAAACGACCTCAGGGACATGGGGTACGGGTTGATGACGGATTTGACCAGGGCATGGAAATACCATTCTACTATGACCCGATGATTGCCAAATTGATTTGCCATGCAGAAGACCGGGACGCAGCGATAAATAAGATGATTCGTGCAATCGATGAATACACGATAACGGGCCTGGAGACAACACTAGGGTTCTGTCGTTTTGTGATGAATCACCAGGCTTTTCGATCTGGAGACTTTGACACTAAATTTGTGGAAGAGCATTTCAATCCATCCCACCTCGCATCAGCTATGCGAAAAGAAGAGGCAACCATCGCCGCGGTTCTTTCTGCCACACTCGAACTCCCGGTGGGTAAATCTGAAAATAACCACACCGACCATCCTTCAGAATCAAGCAAGTGGAAGAAAAATCGCTCCTGGATCTGATCAACATTAACAGCGAATGATGGACATCAAACACCCACTGGTTTTAGCTTCCAGTTCGCCGAGAAGGCAATACCTGATGCGAGAGGCTGGCTTTATTTTTAGTGTTGATAAGCCGGATGTTGAAGAAAGCTTTCCGGCTTCTCTTCCCATAACACAGGTTGCCCGATATCTTGCCATGAAGAAAGCGGAATACTACCGTCTTACGGTGACCAATCAGATATTTGTGACGGCCGATACAGTTGTTATTCTCGATAATAAGATTCTCAATAAACCCAATGACCGCCCCGAAGCCATTCAAATGCTTGCTGATTTATCAGGCCACGTACATTTGGTCATGACCGGTGTTTGTGTTTTATCGAAAGAAAAAGAAACAAGCTTCGACGACACTACTGAAGTGACCTTCAAGAAACTTTCCAAAGACGAAATTGAATTCTACGTCGATCATTATAAACCCTACGACAAGGCTGGAGCCTATGGTGCACAAGACTGGATCGGAATGGTTGCGATAGAAAAGATTACCGGATCATATTTCAATGTAATGGGATTACCTATTCATAAGGTATATACAACCCTCATTAACTGGGACGATCATTAGAGGCGATCCTCAAACGCTAAACTTTCCTTTGCTGCAGTTGATTCTTTTTCAGCTGCGACCGACGATATTCCTTCCGGCAATCCTTTGCTATAATACTCGTGTAAACGAAGGTATTTGAAGAATGTACTGGTTGATGCTACCGCACAATAAACGAAACCATAATATCCATCAAGGAAACCAAACTGAAAAAAATAACTTTTGACAAAGCGAAAGAATGGGCTAAAAAAAACACTCGCCGCTGCATTTGTCCGCTCTCCTCTTCTATATTTCGCTTTGGCCGCTATTTCACTAAAACGCAAAATCTGAGCGAGGTGTTCATGAACCGTCAAATAGCTGTAGTGTAATATATCTCCATTCAATTTTTTTACTTTGCTCCTGGTCAGTACAACGTTATCATGAGGATCAACGCCTCCCCATTGCCCCTTTCTGCGATCCCATAATCGAATTTTGCGATCCGGATACCAGCCTCCGTAGTTCATCCACTTACCGCAGTAGTTGTTATAACGGTTGAAGGCATACCCCTCCACATCGCCCCAATTATTTTTTATCGTCAGGATAGACTCACGCAGTTGTTGCGATAACCGTTCATCAGCATCAAGCGAAAGAATAATATCGTGTTGGGCCATATTCATGGCAAAGTTTTTCTGCGCGATGTACCCGGAAAAAGTATTTTTCAAAAACCTTACGTTATATCTTTTGCAAATAGATTCAGTCCCATCTGTTGAAAAGGAGTCAACCACCAAAATTTCATCAGCGACACCAAGCAGAGACTGGATACAGGCTTCAATTTTATTTTCCTCATTGAAAGTGATAATGGTGGCTGAAATATTTACAGGATGAGACATAACGTTTCCTTTTTGTAGTCTTATGGATTGACCCTGACTTTTCGCATTTGGTTGTCTTTTGACCATTAATTAGTTCTTAACGCTTCCTTCTGTTTAACTAATCCATTTTCGGTCCAGATTTTTTTCGACCTTCTCGTCTCCTTTCTTACATTGAGGTTGAACAGAACAGACTCTTTCGTTTTATACTCACGCTTATGATCAAGATGAATGCATATTGCGCTGTAACGAACCTGAATTCCTTTTATTCCTTTATTCATGAGCCTTTCTCCAAGCTCCCGATCTTGCCCCCCATATTTCATATCCTCGTTAAAGCCATTGATGGACAACAAGTCTTCCTTCCATCCCGAAGAGTTGTGACCATTCCAGGTAGCTGTTGCCGGCGTTATGAAGTTTAGAAAATCCGCCTTGAATCCCTTACTGGTGAGCTTCATGGATTTATAAGTTTTTTCCAAGCCCCGGGCATATAACCAATTGATATCGAATGCCCTTTGCCTTATCACATCATCGCGAGTGATCATTTCACTGGTGATCATCGGAAGTTTAAAATAGCCACCTGATAAAAAATAACCCGCCCTTGCTTTGGTAACGTGAACCTGGACAAAGTCGTTGCGTGGAATACAATCCCCATCCGTAAAGATCAGGTAATCGGTAGTGGAGTTTAGTATTGCTTTGTTTAGGATGCGTGATTTCTGAAATCCCTCATCCTCCTGCCACACGTGGATAATATTTAATCGGGAGCTTTTCTTAAAATCATCGATTAATGTGCGGGTATCCGGACCTGAACCATCGTCCGCGATAATGATTTCAAAATCCTGGTAAGTCTGGCACTCGTATCCCCAGAGAACTTTTTCCAACCACAGGGGCATATTATAAGTGCTGAAAATAACCGAAACCTTCATTGAGCGTCCTTATGAAAAAATGAAGGCAAAGATAATAATTTGTATATGGTTAGGGACGAAATGTAGTTTTATAGAGGTTTATGCTGGATTGGATGATTTCCATTGCTTCTTTTTTTCCCAAAAAGGTATCCACAACAACCTTCTTGTTTTCCAGAGTCTTATAGTTTTCAAAAAAGTGTTTTAATTCCGCTCGAAGGTATTCTGGTAATTCAGTCACGTCCTGGATATGACTGACGCTGGCATCCTGTTCTGCAACGGCAATAATTTTATCGTCCGCTTCTCCGCGATCAATCATCCGCATGACTCCCACAACCTTTGATGAGATCAAACACCGTGGCACTACTTCCACCTGTGTAAGGACGACAATATCCAGCGGATCGTGATCCTCTCCCAGTGTCTGGGGAATAAATCCGTAGTTAAGGGGATAATACATTGACGCATAAATCACCCTGTCCAATTTGATCAACCCGCTCTCCTTGTCAATCTCATATTTGGCCTTTGATCCCCTGGGTATCTCGATAATTGCATTAACAGTTTCCGGCGGGTTCACGCCAATTGAAACTTCATGCCACGGATGTTGTACCATGCTCCTTTTTTTTTGGCGCAATATTAGTGAAAAATAAATTGAGACCTGAATCGTAAGACAGGCATGGTTTCTACGGTGAGGAAATTTTTTCGGAACGATCTACTTTTTCTTTTCCTCTATCTTCCTGATTTTATCACCATCTTTAAGTCTCTTGGATACCACCAGGAACGGCCCCGTCACAATCTCTACGCTATCTTTCAACCCCGATGTGATCTCAATGTTGTCATAGTCACTGATACCGGTTTTCACTTCGGTCATTTTAGCCACACCACCTTCATTGAGAAAAATGACTACCTTATCTTCCTTTTTCTTTTCGGGAGCGCCTGGTTTATTACTCACCGCCTGATTGTTTTCGGGTTCTTTGTTGTCTTCCTTTTTTAAATCTTCAGGATTGCGCGTTGTTACTGCGGCAAGTGGAACTGAAAGAACATTCTCCTTGCGCTGAGTCATAATTTCTACACTTGCAGTCATACCTGGACGAAATGGGTATTTCGTTCCGCTGTCAATCAGGTCCTGATAAGAGTTCCTAAGCATAAGAATCCTCACCTCAAACTCCGTAATGGCATCTGTTGAGGTTTTCTCCTTGGCTGTGTTGGCAATCAAGGTAACAACCCCTTTAAAAATTTTACTTTGACTGGAGTATGCATCAACATCAATGAGGGCCGTGTCGCCAAGATGAACACGGACAATATCATTTTCATTTACGTCAACCCTGACCTCCATTACATGCAGGTCAGCAATTCGCATCATCTCGGTACCCGCCATTGTTTGTGTACCCACAACGCGCTCGCCTTTCTTGACACTTAGTTTTGATACAATCCCGTCCATGGGAGCGGTAACACTGGTGAGCCGCACATTTTCCCGTGCCTCTCGTACCGAGGCCTCACTGCTCCTAACAATATAGCGTGAAGCCTCGAGGGACTGCTTAGCAGATTTTAAATCGTTCTCCGCGACCTTATAGTTCTGCTGTGCCAGTTGCCAGTCTGCTTCCGAAATAACCTGCTGCTTCCAAAGCGTTTGCTGACGTTCATATTCCTGTTTGGCCCGGGTAAAGGTTGCCTCGGCTCTCGCCAGTGCAGCTTCGGCAGAGACCCTGTTGGCCTGCTGCTGATTTAGCGCTGCCTCTGCCCGCTCCAGTTGCGAAACCCACGTATCCGGCCGTATCTTTACCAGCAACATTCCCTTACTGACGGAATCTCCTTCTTCGATGAGTAGTTCACGGATTTCACCTGAAACTTCCGGGGCAAGCTTCACTTCCGTCACGGGTTGAACAGTACCGGAAGCACTCACTTTTTCAATAATAGTTGCAAACTTTGCTTTCGCCAGTTCGACTTCTATCTCCTTTGGTTTTCCGATAAGTCCCATGGATCGTGCAATCACGAGTATAATGATTACTAAAATAGCCCCACCGATAAGTCCGTAAAGTAATTTGTTGGAGTTGCGTTTCTGTTTTGCCATCTGATTTTCAGGTGTTAGAATTCAATTGGTTTATTTTGGTAAAAGTCAAGCACTTTCTTCTTGAAGATGAAATCATATTTCGCACGAAGGAGATCTGATTTTGCGCGGAATAAATCATTTTCCGAAATCTGGTAGTCAACAAAGTTTGCCGCTCCGATTTCATAGCGCTGTTTGATCATGCGAAAGGCTTCTTCCCGAGCATTGACCTGTCGGAGAGTCGCGCTATATGATTTGGATGAAGCCAATGCCTGGTTATATGAAGTTTCGACATTTTGACGCAGCGTATTGGAGACTTCTTTTTCATTGATCTTCGCCACCTCGCTCTGGATAAGGGAGCGCTGCAAGTTGGCTCTTGACGTAAATCCGTTAAAAATAGGAATCGTTACCTGCAGACTCACCGTTCGGTAAATATTGTCCTTGAACTGATCCTGGAATCCATAGGTGTCCTGAAATGATCCGTTAGGAATCACCGCATATACGGGGGCGCCGACATCCTGATTCACGTAGCCGGTGGGTGTTTGGGAAAAGCGAGTCGTCCCGTCCGGATAGAATTCTGATTCGGCTACACTTGAATAGTTTGTATTCAATGTTCCCACTAAACTTAGCCTGGGATACAAATTTCCCCTGGATGCTTTCACGGCATAGTAAGAACTTTCAACCTTTAGTTTTGAACTCTTGATTTCTGGCATCGCCTCACGGGCAATTTCAAAGATCTCATCACGCGAACTGTCGAGGATAAGATCCTGTGGATTCAGGTCAGGAACGATAACATCGAATGGCTGCCCATCAGGAATTTGCAGCGCTTGTTTTAACTGTAACATCGAGAGTGATAACGCATTGTCCTGTTGAATAAGATTGAGTTCATTTGTGGCCACCTGTGCTTCCAGATTCAATTGCTCTGATAAGGGCAGTGCGCCGGCCTGGACTTGCTTGACTGTTCGGTCCAACTGTTGTTGCGACGAAGCGAGCTGATACTTTGCGTTCTCAACAAGTTCCTTGTTAAAAACCACCGTTATAAAAAAATTGGCAACACTTAACGCAACGTCATTTCTTGATTTTTGTAAATCCAATTCTGCTGCTTCATTGGCTGTCTTGTACTGTTTTATGGAATTATTGATTCTCATGCCATTAAAAACAGGCAATGAACCATTTGCGCCCAGACCGCTGGAACGGATCTCCTGGGTGACGAAATTATTACTAACAGGATCGAGGCCACGCCCCCAACTGTAGCCATAGGATCCGCTGGCGTTGACAGTGGGAAGCCTCGACAGTTTAGCCTGTTTTAAATCGACTTCGGAAGTTTCAACAGCATACATGCTCCGTTGGACGGTAAGGTTGTTTGCCCATGCATAATCAATGCACTGCTTTAACGTCCAGCCATTTGTGGATAGGGTGGAATCAGCTTGCTGTGCCCGCACCGAAATGGCAAGCAATATGAATAGGGTTAGTGCCAGTAGTTTGTTCGTCATCATTAAATGTATTTCAATCAAAGGTCTATATCCGGTATATAAATTATCTCTTTCACCCAGCCGAGACTACGGAGATATTCCAGGGTAATGGATTTAATGCCCGAGTCCATCTCGATCACCATACAGGCCAGGTCATTCTTGCCTTTTCGGGATACCGACATCGTAGCTATGTTGCAATCGTCGTGCGCCAGTATATTGGCAATGAAGGCAATACTTCCCTTAACATCTTCTGCCGTGATGATTAGCGTATGCAACGACGCTCTGAAGTCGGCCCTGAAGCCATTTACCTCGGCAATGTTAATAACACCGCCGCCAAGGCTCTCTCCAATCAATTCCACTTCTCTTTCTGATTTACGGAGATTTAACTTTACTGTGTTGGGATGATAGGTTGAGGCATTTGCCACCCCTTTAAAGTGATAAGTGATATTCCGCTGTTTCGCTAACTCAAGCGACTGCTTGATCCGGACGTCGTCTGTCTTAAAATCCATTAGACCAGCGATGATAGCCCGGTCGCTGCCGTGACCTTCATATGTTCTGGCAAATGAGTTGTAGAACGTGATCTGCGCATCCTCCGGATCTCCATCGATCAGGCGGTGACCAACCCTGCCGATCCTTACCACACCGGCCGTGTGTGAGCTGGATGGACCGATCATCACGGGACCAATCATGTCGAAGACACTGCTTTTTCCTGCCATATGCAAAGAATTACGAAATATGTCGATAAATAGATGTAAATGTTACAAGGGTTTTTAAGTAAACCTTAAAGTATCTTAAAGAACATTAGATGCTTCAGGCATTGCCAAAGTTGAGCCGCAAAGAAAAGGACAAAAGAAATTAATTTCAAAAAAGGATTAGTGCCAAAAATAAGGCGGCAACATGACGCGGAGTCGAAAAAAGACTCGATCGGAGGTGACGAACTGCCTCATGAACGAGATTGTATATCCGTTGCTGACTTAGTCCCGTAAAAACTGCCATCTCATCATAAGAAAGATCATTGAAAAACTTTAGGCCAATAACTTCTCGCTGGCGTTTGGTGAGTTTACTTAAAGCAAGTTTCAGGCGGACAGCCAATGCATGATTGTTCTCGTCATCAATGATCAGGTCCTCCATTGATCCATCAACTAACCCGGGTGTGGTCTCATCAATATTCAACTCGCCAGACGCAGAAGACATCAGTTTCAAAAGTCTCCTTTTTAGAATCTTTAGTAAATAGGCGTTAACAAACGTTACATCCGGCAACTTATTCCGCTTCTCCCATAACTCGAGAAAAATATCCTGGATACAATCTTCTGTCAAGGCCGAGTCCCTGGAAATTTGGTACCCGTACATATACAATTGATCATAACAAAGGTCATAGATGTCAAGCAATGCTTTCTCATTTCCACCTCTTAACAAGGTCCAGGCTGACTGCTGCCGTGTCCCGCGTTCTGCATGACGTTCTTTTTTGTTGAGTTGGTTCAATGCTTGAATATAAGTCCCCGAAACTGACATTAAGTTAATGTAAATTTATAAAATGTATATCATACACTTAATAATTTTTACAACGATTGCAGGAGCTTATATTTCTTAGGGTCATTTATGTACGAGATCGCCCCCTTTGTTTTTTAAACGAGCGCTATCGATACGAGGCTTCATTCCACTTCAACTCATTTTTGAGTTGGTACAGGTTTGTCTTTTTATCAATGAGCACACATTCGATATCATTCATCTCTGCGAAATCCTGCAAGTGCTCTGCTGAAAGGTTCTGACTAAAACATGTATGATGGGCTCCTCCGGCCAAAATCCAGGCTGCGCAACCAGTGAGCATATCCGGAAATGGTCTCCATAGTACCCGGGCTACTGGTAATTGCGGAAGTTTATGCACCGGTTCCAAGGCTTCAACTTCATTTACAAGCATCCTGAACCTATTTCCCATATCAATAATCGAAGCATTTAATGCTAACCCGCCGGAACTGTTAAACACCAGGCGTACCGGGTCGGCCTTCCCGCCAATGCCAAGGGGATGAATTTCACAAGATGGTTTGTCACCCGCAATCGATTCACATATCTCCAGCATGTGAGCCCCAAGAACCACTTCATTCGCCGGATCAAAATGGTAGGTGTAATCCTCCATAAATGAATTGCCACCCTTTAAACCCGAGCCCATCACTTTCATTGCACGAACGAGGGCAGCAGTTTTCCAATCACCTTCCGCTCCAAAACCAAACCCCTCTGCCATCAATCTTTGAACGGCAATTCCTGGCAATTGTACCAAGCCATGAAGATCTTCGAAGGTATCTGTAAAACCTTTGAAGTTGCCGTCAGCCAGGAAATTTCGGAGCCCGACTTCTATTTTGGCTGCATCACGCAATGCACTGTGCCTTTCGCCTCCTTTTCTCAGCACCGGTACAACGTCATATCGCTGCTCATACTCTGAAACAAGCTTCGTCACGTCATCATCCGGGGTGTCATTGACTACCTTGGCGAGATCACCAATGCCATGACTGTTCACTGAATAGCCAAACTTGATTTCCGCCTCAACTTTATCTCCTTCGGTGACCGCCACATACCGCATGTTGTCTCCGAATCGACAGAACCGTGCACCTTGCCAGTCGTGCCAGCCACAGGCCGCCCTCAACCACGCATTAAGCCGATCATGCACGCCCGGATTTTCCCAGTGTCCAACGACAACTTTTCGATTTAATCTCATTCGTGACATCATGAAACCAAACTCACGGTCCCCATGTGCACTTTGGTTGAGATTCATAAAATCCATGTCGATATTCTTCCAGGGAATATCGCGATTAAATTGAGTATGCAAATGAAGCAGTGGCTTTTGGAGAATTTTAAGTCCGCCAATCCACATTTTAGCGGGAGAAAAAGTGTGCATCCAGGTAATAATTCCGATGCAGTTTCCCGCTGTATTGGCGTCCTGACAAAGGCTATATATTTCTTCAGGAGATTTTAATACAGGCTTGAATACAATTCTTACGGGCATGCCCGGCACTTTATCCAGGGCCTGGGTAATTTTTAGGGAATGCTCAGCGACCTGGCGCAACGTTTCTTCACCATACAAGGATTGACTGCCGGTCACAAACCAGGCTTCAAGGTTTTTTAAGTCTATCATCTAGTTAAATCATTTTCAATTGTTCACTCACTTTGGCCATAGTATGAATCAGGACCGTGCTTTCTTTCAAAATGTTTTTTGATCAACGACTCTTTAAGTCGTGGAGCATGCGGGTTAATTTTTTCCGTGATGTAAGCCATTTCAGCAATCGCTTCCAAAACCGCACTGTTATACACGGCTTTCTCTGGTGTTTTTCCCCAACTAAAGGGTGCATGATTCCCTACCAAAATCATTTCCACCTCCTCATAGCTCATACTTCGTTCTTTAAGGCAGTTTATAATCTGAAACCCTGTTTGAAGTTCGTAGTCGCCCTGAATCATTTCGTCGCTCATGGGGGGAGCGCAAGGAATATCCACTGTATTGTGATCAGCGTGGGTGGTTCCGTAAATTGGAATATCTCGTTGTGATTGAGCCCAGGCCGTCGCATAGGTGGAATGTGTGTGAACTATTCCTCCGATTTTTTCCCAATGCTTATATAATACGGCATGCGTTTTCGTATCCGAAGAAGGACGAAGGTTACCTTCTACGGTCGCGCCATCAAAGTCCACTATCACCATGTTCCCCGGAGAAAGTTTTTCATAAGGAACGCCACTGGGTTTAATCGCAAAAACGCCCGCGTCTCGATCAGCAGCGCTAACATTTCCGAACGTAAAAAGTACAAGACCCAACTTGGGTAATTGCATATTGGCCGAATAGGCCGACTGTCTTATGAAGTCATATTTACTCATATGCCGACAAAATAAAATGAAATTTTAGCCAGCATATTCGGAAATCGCTGAAACAGATGTTTGTTTGTCAATAAATGAACCCAGGGACTGATATTTTTTATAGCGCTCGGCATAAATGGGCGTAAAATTTCTGTTAGGCGTAAAGACTGCATCGAATCCCTGGCCCATTTCATTCATTGCATCTTCTACCTTATTATAAATACCCGAGGCTGTTGCGGCAAACATGGCTGCGCCGGCAGCACAAGTTTGTTCAGACTTATGAATGCGAATCGGCATGTTCATTACATCCGCCATAACTTGCATGATGTAGGGCGATTTCCTGGCAACGCCCCCAAGTCCAATCAGTCCTTTCACAGCAACGCCTTCCTGGATAAATCGGTCGACAATTGCTTTCGCTCCGAAGCATGTGGCTTCGACCCATGCCTTAAACAGATGAGGCGCATTACTTCCAAGGTTCATGCCGGTTATCGCACCTTTTAACAATTGATTCGCATCTGGTGTCCTTCGTCCATTGAGCCAGTCAACTGCGAGTTCGTTCTGATCATCCAACGGCAAGGCCATTGCCTGGCGAGTGAGTTCGGGAATCATTTTGCTTAATAGTTCCTCCTTCAATTTTTCTTTCAACACATCGTCAAGGCTGCCGGAGTTCATCAACAAATTTTGAATGGGCCAGGATAACACATTCTTAAACCAGGCATATGTATCTCCGAAGGCGGATTGCCCTGCCTCCAGTCCAATCATTCCGGGAATAATGGAACCATCGACCTGCCCACAAATTCCCCGCACCAATTTATCAGTCATATCCGCCTTTGGAGCAACAAGCATGTCACAGGTCGACGTGCCCATTACCTTACTGAGGTGATAGGGTTCGATTTGACCACCAACGGCGCCCATATGCGCATCAAACGCACCGACACCGACTACCACCTGAGTAGACAATCCCAGTCTTTGTGCCCATTCAGAACTTAGCGTCCCCGCCGCTTGATCGGCGGTATAGGTCTTATCAAATAATCGCGAAGTAAATCCATCCAACAGCGGATCAAGCGACGCAAAGAAATCATTCGGCGGCAACCCACCGAACTCTTCCGCCCATAGCGCTTTATGTCCGGCGGAGCATACCCCACGCTTCATGTTATGCACATCTTTTCCACCAGTCAAAAGAAACGGGATCCAATCGCAATGCTCAACCCATGAATAGCACGCGTCCCTTACGGCACCATCTTCCCTCAAAACATGGAGCAGTTTTGCCCAAAACCATTCAGAAGAGTATATGCCTCCCACAAATTGAAGGTAATTTGATTTAAAACCGTCAGCATGTGCGTTAATCTCGGCAGCCTCCCTGGTTGAAGTGTGATCTTTCCATAACACAAACATGGCATTAGGATTTTTCTCAAAGCCGGGAGTAAGGGCTAATGGCGTCCCAAACCTGTCAACTGCAACTGGAGATGAACCAGTCGTATCAACCGAAATCCCCTTGATAAACTGAGCTGTCGATGAACCGGCCTTTTTTATACAATCTTTGATTGTGAATTCCAGACCCTCTATGTAATCCAGCGGGTGCTGGCGGAATTGATTTTTTTCCAGGTTACAAAATAAGCCATCACGCCATCGCGGATACTGGAATACTGATGATGAAACCTCCTGACCCGTGTCCGCCCGGATAATGATTGAACGAACCGAATCGGTCCCGTAATCAACCCCAATTACAAATGAAGCCATATCTTGTCTTCTTCAATCGTTGACAGTTGTAAATGTAAGTACTTTTATAATATGTGTTACAATTACATTTTATAATTATTTTCAGTTAATTTTAGAGTGGAATATCAAAGATAAAAATGGGTTGAGGTTTAATGTCCTCAATCATTTCGCCGTCCCCCTGTCCAACATTCTGTACAAATAACTGCAGCAGTTTTTGGTTCTTCCAAAGTTCAGTATCAAATGAAGGTTCCCATTGCCCAACTGAATAGTCGGTAAAATCCCTGTAATACCACGAGCCTGTTTCCAAATCATCTTTTATTGCAGCAGAAACCTTATTCCCGCGTTCGGAATCCCGAAAAATCATCACTACTTTAATTTTTTGGGAAATCTTTTGAACAACAACTTGAGGGCGGGATATGGGTATCTTCTTTGTTCCCCCTCCACTGAGCGAGAATTGCATGTGGCGCTCGCCTACCTGTTGCCTTTGCCACCTTCCGTGCAGGTTGTAGACGATATAGTACTGTGGTGCCGACGAATTTCTCTCCTTCCAATAAGTGGCAATGAAGGGATTGCCTTTCTCATCCGCGCTCATGGACGTCTGGTTAATCAATTCACTCGCCTCCGGAATACGAACCGCATACTCGGCGTTTGCCTCGGTAATCGGCAATTGATAAGGTTCACCGTTTGATCGCTCCCACGTCTTGCCATTGTCTTTTGAACGCGCATAACAAAGATCGTGATTGGTAGATACGTCAGGGGATTCCCGCCATACCCATGAGAGATGAAGAGTGCCAAGGGCATCTGTGCAAAATTGCCAGTATGCATTGCGTTTGCCTTCGCCATCCACGAGAACATCCTGAACTCGAAACCATTTTCCTAGCTTCGTATCATACCGATTCATGATCAGGTTGCCCCGGCCAGACATCCCGCTGCGATATAGGAAGATCAAATCGCCAGAGGGCAGCCGATGAAATTCAGGATAGGTAACATCATCCTCATCTCTCCCAACCATGGCCATCCTTTGCGTCAGCGTTAATGACCCGGGACGAACACTTCGGCAATAATTCAAGGGCTGACTATGGTGATCCCAGGAAAGATGAAGGTAGCCTTCACCATCCACCATGAGGCTGATGGAATTGTGAGCGTCCGACACGTTTCCCCGGTAGGGTGTTCGTTCGACGTGCCATTCATCCTTTCTCAAATCACGCTTAGCTAACATAACAAAACCCGACGAGTCGTAATAAGACACATACTGCATTCCTTTATGTGTCACTACTGAATTCTTTCTGAACACCACCGCATTCACGGACGTCTTTGCCCAGCCTTCTCCTACATAGGATTGGCCAAATGAAAATGAAGAACCGCTGAGGCACAAGAATAATAAAAGAGAATGCATGACCGGTTTCATCTCAACAATTAAGGGTGAAAGACTGGCCTTTCAAATTTATTTGACCTTTTTTTACAGGAACAGGTAATTACAACACGGCAGTATGGAATCAAACGTATTACTGATTAATTGTCCGGACCAGCCCGGATTGGTTCATAAAATTTCCGGTGTTGTTTATCGGCATCGTCTTAATATCATAAGCAATGGAGAATTCGTTGAAAAGAACTTCAATCATTTTTTCATGCGGACCGAATTTTCGGGGACATTTGATAAAGAACAGTTGCTCAACGATCTCAATCAGGCCGTCCCGCAACCTGTTGAAATAAAACTGACCGGACGGAGAAAACGTGACATCATTATACTGGCAACAAAGGAGCACCACTGTCTGAGCGACCTCTTGTTGCGCCAGAAATTCAATGAGTTGGATGCCAACCTCCTTTGTGTAATCAGCAACTATACCAATCTGGAAGAGCTCACATCCAAATTTGCAATACCGTTCCATTGTATTTCTCATGAGGGTAAAACACGTGAGGAACATGAACAGGAAATCATGACCATTATCAATGGCTACAATCCGGAATTTCTTGTGATGGCCAAGTATATGCGAATCTTGACTCCCTGGTTTGTCTCCGGTTTTCTGAATCGGATTATTAACATTCATCATTCCTTCCTTCCTGCATTTGTCGGTGCAAATCCATATGCCCAGGCATATGACCGTGGCGTAAAGATTATTGGGGCAACAGCCCATTTCGTAAATAACAATCTGGACGAGGGACCGATTATCGCTCAATCAGTGATCCCTGTAGCCCATACCCACAGTGTTAAGGAGATGACTTTGGCCGGCCGTGACGTTGAAAAGATCGTGCTGGCGAGAGCATTGAAGCTGGTGTTGGAAGAGCGGATATTTGTTTATCGAAACAAGACGATCATTTTTGATTAGTCAGGGAAGTCGTTGATTCATTCGCTTAACGGCACGAATGTGAACTGCAATTTCTGATGATGCGGTAGATTCACCGGTTTCAACATAGCGAGAAACTTCATTGTCACATCTAGCGCACCGACCGACGAAAATAATATCGTTTGCATCGTCCAGGAAGATCCTGAAGTTTTCAATTCTTGTTTGGTCAGAGCACTGTTTGCAGAAAACACTTCGTAAGAAAGTCTCAAGCAACGGAAAATTTCTTCCCATAATCAGCTCTACATCATCCAGTTGGATCTCAATTTCATTCTGACGGTTCTTACGACGAAATACCATATTTAATTTTACCAAAAGTATACAACATTGTTCACTATTTGTGGAACGGTGTGGAGAAAATACCCGGTCGATAGTGCTATAAACGGAGCCACGTGCAAAAAAAGAATTGGCAAGAATTTAGCACCAGTCAAATCGAACAATTTCCTATTCAAGTATGAAAACTCTGGGTATAATTTTATTGTTGGCTGGCTTTATCATGACATTATTCACAGGCTTTCATGAAGTAACACGAAAACAGGTAACGGAAATGGGGTCCGTGCAAATCAACAGGAAAGTGAGGACACCCATTGAATGGGGGCCCGCAGCGGGTAGCGTTTTGGTTGTCGCGGGGGTCGTTATTGTGGTAGCCGGAAAAAATCGGCGAAAAATTGCCAGCAGCAGATGAGGTAATTCATTGCGTAATACATTCCGCTGTGAAAATACCAACCATGCGCTAATGACTTGCGCGGTGTTCAGGTGCATTCAAAGATCGGTTATCTTTTTGAACCTGGGTACAAACAGATGCATAACGAACCAGGCTACGAGGTAGGCCAATGCACAAACGACAAATAGTATCCCGTAACCTTTTTCAATTTGTCCGAGTTGCGTAAAATGCTTTAACAACAAACCAGCGCTCCATGCAATCAATATCCCCCCGAATCCGCCCGACATTCCGCCGATGCCTGTGACCGAGGCAACAGCTTTTTTAGGAAACATGTCTGAAACAGTAGTGAAAATATTTGCCGACCACGCCTGATGTGCCGCGCAGGCAATGGCAATCATGGCCACAGCAAACCAGGTATTAATTTCTCCCAGCCTTGAAGCGAATAAAACGGACAAGGGAAACAAGGCATAGATAAACATGGCGGTCTTTCTTGCTCGATTGGCATCCATCCCGCCATTGATCAATCGCTTGGGAAGCCAGCCCCCCAAAATACTGCCGATAGTGGATACCGTGTACACTACGGCCACTGCGAACGGCCACTCAATAACTTTGTCGCCCTGACCGGCTGCGAGATGACGGGCATTCTCTCCCTCCAGGAATGCCGGTAGCCAGAAAAGGAAAAACCACCATATGGGATCCGTAAGAAACTTACCAAAAAAGAATGCCCATGTCTGCCTGTACCGGAGCAACTGTAACCATGAAACTTTTTGCAACGTATCATCCGCCACAATAGCCTCGTCGTTATCACTATGGATATAGTCGAATTCGGCCTGGGAAAGTTTTCCGTCCTTCAATTTTTGATTTGGGCTTTTATACGTCAGGTACCAGAAAGCCAGCCAAATCAATCCCACTGCACCGGTTAGGATGAATGCCCATTCCCACCCCATGGAGACCGCGATATAAGGTACGGTAAGAGGAGCAATGATCGCCCCGATGTTCGTGCCCGAATTATAAATCCCTGTTGCAAGGGCTCTTTCCTTCTTGGGAAACCAAATAGCCATCGTTTTATTCGCGGCCGGAAAATTTCCGGACTCTGTAACACCCAACGCGGCGCGCCAAAAGCCAAAACCCAAAGTGGTTTTGGCAAACGCATGACCGATCGCCGCGAAGCTCCATCCGAGCAAAGCGATTCCATACCCTCGCTTCGTGCCCACCTTATCGATGATCCTCCCCACACCCAGCATTCCAACTGCATAGGCTATCTGAAAAGACATGATGACATAAGAATAATACAATTCCTGGTTGGCCTTGTCTTCACCGAACATTCCTATTTCAGACAAGGTTGTCTTCAATAGTCCCAGCACATTGCGGTCCAGGTAATTAACGGTGGTGGCGAAGAATACTAGCGCGCAAATCGTCCACCGATAATGAGTCATTTTTTGGGCTGTCAATGTTTCCACGGGTTTAGGGTTTGGTTGCGTAAAAAGGGGCAAGTCTCCTGGTAAAAAGACCATACTACCTGACTTAAGGCGCCTTCATCCTTTTAATTTTTTTATTATGTCAAGCGCTTCAGTTACATTTTTTTCAAGCAATGACCAGTTCTTTTCGGCCATGATTTCCTTCGTGAATAGTTGTGACCCCATGCCCACACAGACAACGCCCGCCTTGAACCACGCCGAAAGATTTTTTTCATTCGGCTCCACTCCACCCGTTGGCATTAACTGCAAACCAGGGACTACAGGCATCACGGCTGAAACGAAGCCCGGACCGAGGACCGATCCCGGGAATATTTTTATCACCTCCGCCCCCAACTCCTTGCCGGTCACAATTTCTGTTAACGTAGCACAGCCCGGCACCCAGAGGATATCGTGTTTCTTGCATACGGTTGCCATCTCTGCCTTCAGTATGGGCGAAACGATAAAATGTGCCCCGGCATCAATAAATTTCTGCGCGGTAGCGCCATCCATTATGGTTCCGATTCCGAGCAGCAGATCAGGGTACTTTTCAATATGTCTTAACAGTTGGGTAAATACGTCGAAGGCATTTCCGCCACGATTGGTAAATTCAAATACCCGAACGCCGCCTTTATAGGAAGCATCAATCACGCCCTTTGCTACTTCAACATCGGCATGATAAAACACCGGTATCATCCCGGTAGCTTTCATGGTGATCAGTACTTGCTGCTTAGAAAATTTTGCCATGTGATTTTTACAAGCTTAATAGATTCGTCAGTTGAAAAATTTGTTTGCCAGTCTAATCATCGCGACACACGCCCGGACGCATCTCCTTTCATAAGTTTCTCCACTTCCTCCACGGTGACAAGATTGAAGTCCCCTTTGATAGTGTGTTTCAGGCATGAAGCAGCTACAGCAAAGTTGAGCGCTTTTTGATCATCCTGTGGATAAGTGATCAAACCATAAATCAATCCGCCCATGAAAGAGTCTCCTCCACCTACGCGATCAACAATATGCGTAATCTGATACGTTGGTGCTTCAAAAAGTTTTTTACCGTTCCATAAAACCCCTGACCACGTGTTGTGACTGGCGCTGATGGAACCCCTTAGGGTGATGATCACTTTCTTTGCCTTTGGAAATCTTTTCATGAGTTGCTTGCCGACCGACTCGAAAGCAGCCCCTTCAACATGGCCGGACGTTACATCGACGCCTTCCGGCTTAATGCCAAACACCATGTCGGCATCTTCCTCATTGCCAAGAATTACATCACAATGCTGAACGAGGTCTTCCATAACCTCTCCAGCAGTTTTTCCCCACTTCCACAGTTTCGCTCTATAATTTAGATCAGTCGATATGGTAATTCCCATTTTTGCCGCTGCTTCACACGCCTCCATACATACCTCTGCTGCTCCTTCCGAAACAGAGGGAGTAATCCCAGTCCAGTGAAACCAACTGGCGCCATCCAATGCTTTGCCCCAGTCAATGGATCCTTTCTTGATCTTTGCGAACGAACTGTTAGCGCGGTCGTAAATAACCTTGCTGGCACGGCTCACAGCGCCGCTCTCGAGAAAGTATATCCCCACGCGATCACCGCCGCGATGAATAAAATCAGTTTTGACATTATGCTTGCGAAGAGAAGCGATGGCTGAATCGCCAATATCATTTTTCGGAAGGCTGGAAGCAAAATAGGCGTCCATTCCATAGTTGGCCAGGGACACGGCTACATTTGCCTCTCCTCCCCCAAAAGTTGCTTCAAATTCGCTGGCTTGTGAAAAACGTAAGAATTCAGGTGTTGCCAGTCTTAGCATGATCTCTCCGAAGGTTACTACTTTCGTCATAGGTTATGAATGGATTGAATTTGTGTTTTTGAAAATAATTACGTGTTGAAAATCATTTTGCATGCGTTACTTTTGCGCAAATGGGTTCGAACCTATCAAAATTATTATATAACTCCACACCGAATAACACAATTTTACTAAATTGAGCAATCGATTGCGCAAGATAACAGTTTAACCTATATGCCCAAGAACTTTTTACAAATTCACCCAAATGACAACGTGTTGGTGGCACTGACGGACCTTAAAGCCGGTGAACTCATATCTCACAACGGAGATACAATTACTCTCATCACTGACATTCCTGCCAAACATAAATTTGTCATGCATAACATGTCTCCCGATGAGGAAATCAAAATGTATGGAATTACTGTCGGCAAAGCTTTATCAAAAATCCCGTCCGGTGGTGCTATTACCACGCAGAATGTTAAGCACAAGGCGTCAGAATTCAGCGGCAAAACGGAGTCATTTGCCTGGACAGCCCCCGACATCGCTCGCTGGAAGGATAAAACCTTTGACGGCTATCACAGACCGGATGGACAAGTAGGTGTTGCAAATTACTGGCTGGTGATCCCAATGGTCTTTTGCGAAAACAGAAATGTTAATGTAATTCGCGAAGCCTTTGAAGCTGAATTGGGATTTGGTAAAACGGATGTTTACAAGTACTATGTGCATCAACTCGTTCAACTTTATAAAGAAGGAAAAACGGATGCCATAAATTCCCTTCAGCTTACCAATGAAAAATCTAACGGAGCGTCTCATCGGTTGTTCAGGAACATCGATGGAATAAAATTTCTAACGCACGAAGGCGGCTGTGGAGGAACGCGGCAGGATGCTGAAGCACTTTGCATGCTGCTGGCGGGTTACATTAACAATGCCAATGTAGCGGGCGCCACCATATTAAGTCTCGGCTGTCAGAACGCACAGGTTGATATCCTGAAGGAAAAACTCGCGCAAATGAATCCTCAATTTGCCAAACCGCTGATCATCCTTGAACAACAAAAAGAAGGCACTGAGCCCGAACTGCTCGGCCAGGCCATCCGCCAAACCTTTCTCGGAATGGCGGAAGCGGACCAGCAACAAAGGAGGCCCGCCCCTCTCAGCAAGCTAACGGTAGGCCTGGAATGTGGCGGATCAGATGGATTCTCCGGAATCTCTGCTAATCCGTCGATAGGACATACTTCTGATCTTATTGTCGCGTTGGGTGGAGCAACGATTCTCTCCGAGTTCCCTGAATTATGCGGGGTGGAGCAGGAGCTCATCAACCGATGTGTAACCAACGAGGCAGCGGATCGGTTTGCAAAAATCATGCGCGCGTATGCTTCGGCCGCCGAAAAGGTGGGATCAGGTTTTGATATGAATCCCTCGCCCGGCAACATTAAAGACGGACTTATAACGGATGCCATGAAGTCCGCAGGCGCGGCAAAAAAGGGCGGCACCTCTCCCGTTGCTGATGTGATCGACTATGGTGAGTACGTGAAGAAACCCGGGCTCAATCTTCTCTGCACACCCGGTAATGATGTTGAAAGTACAACCGCCATGGCCGGCTCAGGGGCAAACCTTATGCTCTTCACCACCGGGTTAGGAACGCCAACGGGAAATCCGATCGCGCCGGTTATAAAAGTCTCTTCGAACACCAGGTTGGCCCAACGTATGCCTGACATCATTGATGTAAACACGGGCGATGTAATTGAAGGAAAGAAGACCATCGAACAAATGGGCGAAGAAATTCTGGACTTTATTATTGAAGTCGCCAGCGGAAGAGTGAAAACAAAAGCCACTTTACTTGATCAGAACGATTTTATACCCTGGAAGAGAGGGGTATCCTTATAGTTTGCTTTTGAATTTACATCTCTATCCTTCCCTTTCAGGGAAAAAGATTCTTACTGAGACGCACTTTATTTGCGTTTGAAGCCCAATTTTATTAAGCTTTGTAGTCTGAATCAAGAGTGTCCGGCATGTGACATTGACACAAAGAAAGCCTACCCTGGACATTGCTGAAAATTTCTTAACGGTTAGTGATGCAGAACAGGCGTTCAAGTTTCGTGAACGTGGATCTTCAATGCGGCGCATCTACATTAAACCCAAAAAATATGAAAAAAGTAATAATTCTTTTCGCCGTAATGTTAACCGGCTGCCAGCAAGGTGGAGGCCCAATTTCTCAACAAGACAAGGATGAGATCCAAAAGACTATTGACGCTTTTGCAAATGCCATTAAAAACAGAACGGGCGATTTTGGAGCCGTTTACACATCGGACATCATTTCCATGCCGCCGCATGTGGAGGCCAATACAGGTGTGGAAAAAGTCACTGCATTTCATAGCGACCCGGCAGGACCGAAGGTCACTACTTTCACCGTTGCATCACAGGAAATCGAGGGAAGCGCCGACCTGGCCTACGCCCGTGGCGTTTGGAAATTTGAAGGCGTTCTCAACGACACACTCAATGTCAGTGACAACGGAAAATTTGTGATCATCCTGAAAAAACAAGGCGACGGAACCTGGAAAACGTCGCGCGAAATATGGAACTCTAACGTGCCTATACCAGGCCAATAGGACGAGAGTATCATCTGAAATCCCTCTCTTAAGAGAGGGATTTCGTTTGTTTTTATTTGTAATGGCAATCCCTTCCTTCACACTAAGAATAACGAAGCGCAAGAATAGAATGATACCGCATCAGTGCTTCAAAATCTTTTTCTACTTGTCCCTTTCCTTTTGCCGAACCAACAGCAACCACCCGACGCCCGGACATGGCCATTGAACGACGTATTTTCGGTTTTCTGATTGTGAGCTGACCCGATCGCCTTTAGAACTTAAATTCCGGATGTGCTGTGTGCGTCCCACGCAATAGTACAGAAACGAATGGGACGACTAATATTAAATCAGCAAACTGAATACAACCAATTTTAGTAATATTACACACCCAACATCGCCGTATGAATTCTATTTCCTTTCCTTTGAAGTTTTCATTGACCAACACCACATGCTCAATGGTGAATAAACAAACAACATGAAGGTCATCGGACTTATTGGCGGAATCAGTTGGGTATCCACACTCGAATATTACAAGTTGATCAACGAAGGGATCAACGCAAAACTGGGCGACTTAAATGCGGCCCATTGCATCATCTATTCTTTTAATTTCCAGGATATAAAAAGAAACAACGACAGCAACAATTGGGACCTCACATTAAAAATGGTTACCGATGCTTCGATGCATCTTCAAAATAGCGGTGCGAAGGCAATTGTGCTCTGTGCAAATACAATGCATTTGATTGCTAACGAACTTCAACATAAAATCGACATACCGGTTATTCATATAGCATCAGCCACTGCTGCGGAAGTAAAAAAATACAATCTGAAAAAAGTGGGATTGCTCGGAACAAAATTTACCATGGAGCGCGATTTCTTTAGCGACAGACTGGCGCAACAAAGTATTGACGTGATTATTCCTGAAGACGATGATCGTGCCTTCATTCACTACACGATCTTTGAAGAATTGGGGCGCAACATTGTGCTTCGTCAAACCAAGGACCGCTACATCCGGATCGTCAACAAACTTATTTCGAAAGGTGCGGAGGGCGTCATCCTGGGCTGTACGGAAATTCCACTGTTGATCCAACCGGAGGATGCTTCAGTACCAGTCTTTGATACTACAAAAATTCACGCCGCCGCTGCTGTAGATTTTTCTCTTGGTTGACTTCCTATTGAAACTTGAAATAAAACTCACCGATAATATTTGAACTGTCCCAGGTATTCTGTTTGCCGTCGGTTAGACTGCGCACATTGGCCCGCACCTCTTTAAATACTTGTTCGATGGTCCTTCCTGGTCTGTCAATGGCTTTCAGGAGTTCCTGGGTGTAAAGTCCATTCCTCCCGGTTCCATCAGACGCGACTGAGCCTGGCGCAGTAGCGTAGGCAATGAATGATCCTCTCGCTCTTTTCATTTCAGCCAGGCCATGATCGATGGATCGCGTTGCAGATGGAAAGGGGTTGTTCCGGCACGCGTCCAGAATCACAATATTCATACGCGAACTGGTTCGCTCCATGTTGGCCAGTACCATGCGTTGAACGGGAAAGCACATGCGGGGAATGTCATCCTCGAACTCAACATTGGCATCGATGGGAACCAGGTAATTCTCTTCATCATGTGCCACGCCGTGGCCGGCAAAGTAAAACAATCCCACCGTTTCATCCTTGGGCCCCTCCGTTAGTTTCTGGTTGAATTTCCGCATGGCTTCACGCATCTGAACATAGGTGACATTGGTGAGAAGCTGAACGTCAAAATTTGATTCCCGCAATTCCTTCGCCAGATCGGTGGCATCATTTACTGGGTTGCGAAGGGCGCCGATGCTCTTCGGGTAGCTGCCGTTCCCGATAACAAGGGCATAACGCTTCTCGTTCTTATAGGTCGCCGCGAGTTCGGCGAGAAAACTATTCGTGGCAGGTGACTGCGTCTGGGGGATCTTCAAATCATCCTTAACCGTTACAGGCTGACTATTTTGTGCTGTGGAATTTTTGGCTATTCCATCATTCTGCTTGCCCCCACCCTCCCGCTTGTTATCATTCTTCTTCTCCGTAGTGGTTTGCGGGCTAATGGTGGTTTCTGACGTCGCCGCAACCTGCTGAGGAAGGTTGTTTTTCCGGCTTGCCAGCGAAGGATTATTCTTTACGAGCCTGTCCAGTTCCTCGCGTATAGATTGATCATCCACGTTCAGCGAAGCCGCCAACACAAAATCGTCATAGGCTGCCACGGGATTATTGATTCCTTCGTAGACCTGCCCTCGCTCAAAGAGAAGTTTCGCATGCGCGGCTTTATCATTCTTCAGTTTAAAGATGGCGTTGGTGTATTCAGCGATCGCGTGCTGGTGATCACCCAAGTTCTCATGACTCTTCGCAAGAAACCAGTGAATGTTGCCTTCATTCTGATGCTGAAGCGTCACCGCCTCCTGCAGATCGGGAATGGCGGATTTGAAATCTCCTTTCTTGTAATATGCCAGCCCCCGGTAATAGTAAACTTCCACGTCAATCTTCCTGTCGCGATTAAGTTTTGTAAAATACTCTGTAAATAACTTTATAGCCTGATCGTATTGCTGATCCTTATATTAGGTCGAGGCCGGATTCATAGAGCTTATACTGCGCCGACACTCCGGCACCGAGAAAGATGAATACCAAAATGAAGCAGCACTTAATACAACGCATAACCGAATTAATTCTCAAAAATTAAATGAAACGCCGAATTGCAAATTTATGGAAGGAAAACCCTCCTCTGTAACGGGATAGCTCGGGTCTACCTCATTCAGGTCGTCCGTATTATCATACTTTTCAGTACTTATAAAAGACACAGGGAAAGTGTATCCGATGGCAACCTGCGCAAAGAACGAAACATTTTTTGCCGGAAGAATTTCAATACCAGGACCAACAAAAATTCCGCCGGTAAGACGCGTATCCTCCTTTAAGTCATCACTAATAACCAATCCCTGACTTGCCCATGTTGGATCGCCCGCCTCCCAGGGAACCAGTACGCTACCTGTCTCCTCTATACTGGTGACGGCCTCCTCGGCCGTGTAGTCCTCATTGCCGTCTATGTCATACACCCGAAACACATATGAGTCTCCCTTAACTTCAGTACGTTTTGCATAAGTGATAAACGGTTTTGCAAATGCATATAGAGAAACTTTGGAGTCATCTCGTATGGGAATAAAGTTCAATTTCAGGTTGAATGCCGCGGATAATAAACTCATGTCACCGCCATGAAAGTCGACATACATGCCGGGTCGCCAATAGAGATTATAGGTCTGGTCATAGTACTCCTGCTGACGGTCAAGAAAAACATTGTTATCACCGGTCTCCTGCGGATCATATTTGAAACTTATATAGGAAAGGGATGGACCTATTGAAAGGATCCTGTTGACTCGCTTTGTATACCCTGCCTCAATATTAAGACCGGTACTATAGTCACCAATGTTCTTACCTAATGTAAAGGATGGTCCTCCTCCAATAAAGATTCCTTTGTCGAGGTCAATGCGTTCCTTCTTAACGATGGAACCCTCATCCTGGGCCAGGGATATAAGTGGTAATGAAACGAATGCAAGTGAGAGGTAGATTTTGTTCATATAGATTAAAGGCATAAATTGGTTAATACCAAGATATGCCAAAAAACGCAGGTTTTGAATATTTGGTTATAAACTTGAATTACATTTCTTTTTACCCTTAACCAAATTACCGTGATGAGAGTCTCCCTTGTGTTGGCAACAACGCTGCTCGCCTATGCAGCAAGTGCTCAGCCGCTAACCGTTGCCGAAAAGCTTGGCTATCCAAAAAATTCCAAGCTTCTCATTATTCACGGCGATGACATCGGTGTATCGCATTCGCAAAACGCAGCGACGATAAGAGCGCTTGAACATGGCAACGTAACCTCGGGCAGCATCATGGTTCCATGTCCGTGGTTCCCGGAGATTGCCGACTATGTGAAGAGTCATCCTGATTCCGATCTGGGCTTACACCTTACCCTCACCAGCGAATGGAAGTTGTACAAATGGGGCCCGGTTACTCCCCGCACTGAGGTTCCAAGCCTCATCGACGATAAAGGATTCTTCTATGACAACGTCCTCGATCTTATCAAGCATGCTAAGGTTGACGAAGTTGAGAAAGAATTACGCTCACAGATCGACCGGGCCATTGCATTCGGCATCAACCCAACTCACTTTGATGGCCACATGGGCGCCGCGTTCTCCAACCCTGAATATCTTAAAGTATACATAAAACTCAGCCGGGAGTATAAAGTCCCTGTGCTTTTGAATCACGAAGCATTCAAGATCATGTTCAACCTTGACCTGAAGACTTTGATCGATGACAAAGATGTTGTAGCAGATGGTGTTTTCATGGCCAGCGAAGCCGACTTCAAAAAGGGAATGAAACATTTTTACCCCGGGGTCTTCAGTTCACTGCAGCCCGGACTGAATGTGATACTCTTGCACGCGGCATATGACAATGATGAAATGCAGGCAGTAACGGTAGACCACCCGGCATTTGGGGCGGCCTGGCGTCAGGCTGACTTCGACTTTTTCACCAGCGGAGAATGCAGACGGCTTTTAAAGGAGAACAACATACAATTGATCACCTGGAAGGAAATTCGGGATAAGCTGTATCGTTGATGGAGAACCTCGCAAAGATTACTTCCAGTGCCAGACCACAGTAACAAATCCCTCGCTGCGGACTTGGTCACCGATATTGAGGGAAGGTAATTGGATTGCTTCGTAGCAATTTACATCAGCGTTCCCTTGCTCCCGGTTGCACTCGCAGACAATGGAAAGACAAATAGAAAGTACAGCCAAAACTAATCGGGAGCCAAAATCATCCTAAGCGGGGTATAACATTTAATGGGGATTTCCTCGTTATTAGTCATAATAACCCACCAACCATGATCCGGAATTATATCGTCATCGCCCTGCGCAACTTCCAACGCCAGAAGTTATTTGCCCTCCTCAACATGTTCGGTCTTGCACTGGGGCTGGCCAGCGCAATTTTTATTTTTCTCTACATAAGTGATGAACTGGAATATGATGTCATGCATCCGCACTATAAAAACACCTGGCGGGTGGGCGTGAGCTTCACAAATCCTGAAGGCCAGACGTTCGATAATACCGTGGCGCCCGGTTACATGACACGTTACATTAAGGATAACCGGCCGGAAGTGACTGACATCGTCAGGGTGGATTACATCGGCTATCCCACTTCCATTCACCACAAGCCAACCGACAAGATCATACTCACGGAAGAAATCAAATGGGTGGAGCCCTCCTTCAGTGAAGTGGTCTGGTTTGACCTTGTCAAAGGCAACCGTGACAAGATCTTTGAAAATCAAAATACAATGGTGGTCAGTGAAGCGGGCGCAAAAAAACTTTTTGGCGACAAGGATCCCATCGGCGAGGTCGTTTCGATCAAACATAACTTTGCAACGAACGGACAGGAAATTGATGTGATGATCACAGGCGTGTATAAAGATTATCCATCCAACTCCCACTTTAAGGCGAAGTACCTTGTCAACATAAACGCATTCCACAGTGTAGTCCCTAACTTCGACAACTACCTGGAAGGAACACGGTTTGCCGACAACATCGAGTTCTTTGAAAGTTATGTCGTGCTGAAACCCGGGTCGGATCTTAAACCCATTGAAGAAATGTTGTCGCAACAGGCGCAAGGATTCATTGACCGGGATTCGGCCGCCTCTGCGCAGGGATTCAAAGCAAAAGCATTCATGACACCGTTGGCCGACCTTCACTTCGATCCAAAGAATTTATGGGAGAACGACAGCACCCGGGGAGACAAAACCTACCTGGCGATTTTCAGCGCTGTTGCCATATTAATCCTGCTGATCGCCTGCATCAATTACATGAACCTGGCAACAGCCCGGTCAGCGAGAAGGGCAAAAGAAGTAGGGCTGCGCAAATCATTCGGTAGCCAGCGAAGAGAAATAGCGCGTCAGTTTTTTTACGAATCGTTTCTGATGACTGTCGGCTCACTGCTGATTGCCCTTGTCCTTGTAGTTGCCTTTATGCAGCCGTTCAACGCTTTGGCGCATAAAACATTCACCCTTTATTCATTGCTCAACCCCCTGATGATCGCCATCGTTCTGGGCATCGTATTGTTCATGACT
The DNA here is from genome assembly GCA_036273935.1 of Cyclobacteriaceae bacterium. Taxonomy (GTDB): domain Bacteria; phylum Bacteroidota; class Bacteroidia; order Cytophagales; family Cyclobacteriaceae; genus ZC4RG29. The sequence goes on from DASUGQ010000035.1 coordinate 48,353, forward strand.
TTATTATCGGGAAGTTATCCAGCCATTTACCTTTCCGGTTTTCGGCCTGCAGAAGTTCTTAAGGGACAGATCGTCAAAGGCACAGGCGCAGAGCTATTTCGAAAGAGTCTCGTCACCATGCAATATGCTGTGGCCCTCGCTTTGATCATTTCAACATTTGTAGTCATCCGCCAGATGAACTATATGCAAAGCACGAAACTTAACCAGGCCGGCAGTCAGTTGCTTTCCATACGTTATGGAGGCACGGCGCCACAGAATAAATTCGAAGCTTTCAGGCAGTCCGTATTACAGGATCCGGACATCGAGTACGTCACCATGGCGAACCACTTGCCTCGACTGGATTATTTTGGATTCATCGGAACACGGGTGAAGCTTCCAGAATTCGAGGACAAAAACCTGGACTGGAACCAATTGAATGTGGATTTCAACTTTGCAAAAACATATGACCTTGAATTCATCGCCGGACGGGATTTCGATCCTGCGAATCCGGCTGATTCAAATTCAGTAGTCCTCAATGAAGCGGCTGTCAAAGCATTAAGCCAACCGATCGAGAAAGTGATGGGTGCCACCGTTGAGGAAACATATTTTAACCAGGCGGAGCGCCGGCAGGATGTTCGCGCACTAAAAGTTATCGGTATCGTAAAGGATTTTCCGTTTCGCTCCATGCATCAGGCAATTGAGCCTCTGATGCTGAACCCACACCTCCATTTCATCGATCGCATTGCTTATATAAAACTGCCACCCGGAAACTTCCAGGAAAAAATTCAGTCGATCGAGAAAAAATGGAAAGAGATCTATCCTGGTGTCGGATTTGACTATTGGTTTGTCAGCGACGAATTCAACCGCATGTACCTCATGGAGCGAAGGGTTTCTTCATTGGCGAAAGCCTTTGCTGTGCTGGCCGTCTTAATTACCGTACTGGGCGTGTTCGGACTGGCCTCCTACACAGCAGAACAAAAGACAAAAGAAGTGGGCATCCGAAAAGTGTTGGGTGCTGAGGTCGGACAAGTGGTGCGAATGTTCCTATGGATTTTTATGAAAATATTTCTCATCGCCTGCGTGATTGCACTACCGGCCACTTATTTCCTGGCGGATAACTGGCTCGCAAAATTTGTCTATCGATCACCGCTTAAACCCGATCTGTTCGTGGGCAGCCTGCTGGGATTGATGCTGATGACTTTATTCACAGTGGGATATGAAATATTCAAAGCGGCGAGAACAAACCCGGTGAAAGCATTGAGGAGTGAATAAATAGTTCTTGTTATCCTTTTTCCCGGATTTCTCCCTTCACATTGATCATCCGTCATCATGACCGAGTGGATTGTCAGGCACTGAATTATTTTATCCAACTTCTGCTGGCCAATCGTTTCCAGGGAATGTTTCTTTTCATTCACAACATCATTACCTTTATTTTTGTTAACCTCTTCTATGGAGACCTTATATGAATTGGGTGTTCGCGACAACACGCTCACCCAGGATGAGAAAGATTTCCTCGACAAAAACGGCTATCTGAATCTTGGCCTGTTGCTTTCAAGCGAGCTGGTCGAGAAAATCAACGATAGAATTTATTCGCTGATGAATGCTGAAGGAGACAAAGCCGGCTCGGAATTGCTGGACTCTCCTTACATCCGCCATCCAAAGGAGGCAGGCGCAGACCGGCTGGCAGACCTGGTGAACAAGGGAGCGATATTTGATATTTTTTATACCCATCCCCGCGTACTGGCCGGCATAGCCTATGTGTTGGGTCCATCGATAAAATTATCTTCATTGAACTATCGCGCTGCCAAACCAGGAATGGGTTTGCAAAAGCTTCATGTGGACTGGCATGAAGCGGTGCCTCCCGGACAATATAAGGTGTGCAATTCGATCTGGCTACTGGATGACTTTACAAAGGAAAACGGCGCAACACGAATCGTACCTGGAACACATCGCTCAGGAGGCTTGCCACAAAATATTTTGGAGGATCCTGAAGCACCCCATAAAGATGAGGTAATTATAACAGCACCTGCGGGCTCGGTATTTATTTTCAACTCGCATGCATGGCATGGAGGCACAACCAATCATACCGGAAAAAGCAGACGATCAATTCACAGTTACTTTTGCCGGTTGGATCAACCACAGCAAGTGGACCAGGCTCGTTATATCCAAAATGAAACATTGAACAGGCTCTCGCCTGCAGCCGTGAGAATTCTGGGATTGACTGAAAACAAGGTGTAAATACTAATTCGTCAAGTTCACGAGTCGTCCATTTTCCTCAAACCATATTTGAAGATAAATGTCTTCCTCAATCGGTCTATTACCTTCCTTTACGATATCAAACTTCAGTCGCCTGAGGCCATTTTGAATGGTGTTGATGCAGTAGTTGTACTCTGTTCTTTCCCAGAGTTTATCTATTTCCTCAGCTGTTTGATAATCAACCATCGACACTTTGCTGACTCTTCCATTAGTACCAATTGTGATTATGTATTTTTCGGAACAGTCAAACCTGCCAATGGTCTTCCACTTGAGTCTTTCCAGTCTCTTAAAAAGTACATTTGAAATGGTGTCAGTATACCTCCTGTTTAGCCGTTTTGGATGATCAAGGTAATTCTCGATCTCCGACGTATGGGTGACCTTGCCGTTATCAACCTGTATTAGAATTTCCTGTTCAAAAGTCTTATGAAAGACGCCATCCCATCTGAGTAAATCACCTTTTGGCAAACTGAATTCACCGGAATACCAATTCAGGAACACTTTGTTGTTTACGACCTTGCCATTAAACAGATCCCTGACTCTTTGCCTGGAAGCTTGTCCGTCAATTGCGTGACCGCTGGAGCGTTCGCCACAGGCAATGATATCGGTAAGGAAAAGACTATCATGGCTTAGCAAATAAATCGCCTGGTATCCCCGCCAGCAATTGAGTGATGCACCGTCTCTGAATTTTAGTCCAAAAAGGCTTCCGTTTTCAGATTTGTTGAGTTTCTCAAGATATTGTTCAAGAATTAAATTGTAAACGGGAAGGGTATCAGTTTTGTAAATAACATAATCAGGCAACTGCGGACTTGCGAGACAATTCTTTGAAAATGTCAGGATTAAAAAAGTAAAAATTGTCGATGCTGTTCTTCCGATGTTGAGCATTTGTTAAGTATGGCAAACGCCATGGGCATGCGACATTGGCTTTGGGGTTAACTAAAGCACCACTTAAGTCTTGCACCTCCCGAACGTATTGAACACGAAACTACTCATTTGAGGTACAGCCTCCAAGATCTGGCAGTTGCCTGGGATAATACTTCACGCTTTAAGCGTCATAAAAGGACAGCGCACTAAAATCTGGTGCCTTGGCCCTACCATCGGTCCATTTCATCAATATCTTGTCCAAATTGCAGTAACGAGCGTTGTCACCTGGTCTTCTCCAAAAGAACTCTGACATGAGTTACCTCGTGGAATTTCGGAAATCTATTTTTCAATCATTCACTGTCCACTGTGCAGTCGTCGTAAATATCAGTCAGCTACTTGTCGCCAGGAAGTTCTTCAAATTCCCGTCTCTTGTTCTCCATCCATCTGCTCATCGCCTCAGGTGACATCATCGTCTTCTGCATTTCACTCATAGCTTGAACATGCGCTTTGTCTCCCTTCTGGAGCATCTCCATTCCGTGTTTCTTACTCATGCCGGCAATTTCATCAAAAGTCGCTGCGCTGAATTTTTGGTCGCAAGCCCCTCCGAGTTGTCTGCAGGTCATTGTTTTCATAGTCTTTGAATTTTAGTTTGTTGCCTCTGCTGATCTCTGCACATCAGGGGTCGGTGTTTCTGTCACACCTCCCAACCCTTCCGGTAAGTTCGTCCCACAAATTGATTGGCCTCTTCTATGTTCGTGATCTTCATGCCGGCTCCATCCCACAATAATTTTTTGCGAGCAAAGAATTCCTGTTTGCCCTGGCTGTTTTCCTTTCTTAACATGTAACTCCGGATAGCAAGGTTGCCCATAAGAACAGTCTCCGTCATAGGCCCTGCGTAATCAAACGAGGAAGTCAGCGCGCGATGCTCAGGACTGTTAAATCCAGCCTTACAGGCATCCACCCATTTACGGTGATGGCCGTATTCAGGTTCATCATCCTTCTCCACCTCCGGGCCGAAATCTGTTGTACCGTCGTACAGAAACAGCTTGGGCATTAAGGGCGAGCTGTCATTAATATTAGTCGAGATCAATCCCTTTTCGCCAATGATCAGGACACCGTTGTTACTTTGTGATCCGCCGATGTCCATATTGGCCGGGATTATTTCCGGATGGGAAGGCCTGATCCCGCCGTCACTCCAGGTCATTTCGATAGGCGATTTACTTTTTTCAGTAGCGGCGAAATGCAAGGTGATGAACGAAGCCGGAGGACATCCTTCGGGATGATAATCTGCTGTCCACATTTGTGAGTAGACAGAGGCAACACTGCATTCCGCATCCGTAGGATACTTAAGTCCCAATGTCCGGAACGGTATGTCAACGAGGTGACAGCCCACATCGCCAAGTGCGCCAGTTCCAAAATCCCACCAGCCTCTCCAATTAAATGGATGGAGGTTAGGTGTGTAGGGCCGGAAGGCGGCAGGGCCTAACCAGAGATCCCAATAAAGATCCTTTGGTTTTTTGCTTTCGTCGGGAGCCGGCATGGCAAAACCTTGCGGCCACACAGGTCTGTTCGTCCAGATCTGAACTTTGGATATTTTGCCAAGTGCACCCGAGTCCACCCATTTCTGCACCATGCCCAGTAGCGGGTTCGATCCCCCCTGGTTTCCCATCTGCGTGACGATTTTATTTTTTCTTGCCATCTCTGTAAGGATGCGCGCTTCGCGAATATTGTGCGTCATCGGTTTCTGAACATACACATGCTTGCCCCTTTCCATACAGAAGACGGCCGCCGGCGCGTGGACATGATCCGGTGTCGATATGGTAACTGCGTCGATGTCCTTCTCTTTGTCGAGCATTTCCCGGTAATCTGAATAACGTTTTGCATTGGGAAACTTCTCCACCGATGCAGAAGCTGACCCGGAGAAATCGACATCACAAAGGGCAGCTATCCTTTCACGGCCCTTCACCGATGCATTTCGTATGTCGCTGGCTCCTTTTCCACCGGCACCAATGGCGGCCAAATTCAATTGATCGCTGGGCGCGGTAAATCCCACACCACCCAGCACGTGTCTGGGTACAAGAAAAATAGAAGATGCGAGAACGCTGTTTTTGATGAATGTTCTCCGCGATTGCCTGGATTGCCCTTTCCTTGATTTCTTCATGATGGTTGTCTTATGTAGTTTGAATTCGAAATGAACATATACTGGTTTCCAAAGTAAAGAAAAGAAAGATGGCTCAAAAACGGAGGCGCTAAAAAGACGTACTCTTCAACTTTTTTTACGGCATTTACTCCTTTCTCCCAGCAGTTAGGGTTGGCAATAACTCGTACCAAATCTCAACCGTATAATTGTCAGGGTCTTTAAAAAACAGGTAAGGCGATCCCGGAACAAATTCACCCTTGTCGATGATTTTTCCTCCAGCATTGATGATCCTTTCATTGAATTCGTCAATGTCTTTCGGTTCCCGCAATCTAAATCCAAAATGCGCGATACCACCGGAATCCCCAATCACGTTGGTTTTGTTTCTTTGAAAAACAATAATGTCGTTGCAACCCGGCGTTGTCAATTGAATCATGTCTTCTTTATGATACATGATTCTCATATCAAATACACTTTGATAGAATTTTAAAGTCCGTTCAATGTCGTCTACATCTATTGCCAAATGAGTCAGCCCGTATGTTTTGGCCGTGTCTACCACGTTGTCCATATTATTTACATTCAGTTTGATTCTCGCCTGGAGGGTCGTTGCTGACGCAAATATCTATTATCGAGCCTCTTCGATTGCTTTTTTTATATTCTGCATAACTTCCTTTTCCTGCTTTTTTATGTTCATCAAAAAAATTGGAAAGATAGCTCTCATAAATCCGTGCGGCGTCGCCGTAAACTTCGATTCCATCTCCGTGTCGGAGCCAACCGAAGTTAGTTTTATCTCAACCGTCACTTCTATCGGACCTCCGTTTTTGAATGTTACGAAATGAGGTTCATCATAGCGAGTTATAACTACATCGACAGTATCACTTAAATCCCACTTTGCGCGAAATCGCGTTCCGCTGTCAATCGGGCCATCGCTTATCTTCGCCATGTATACTACGTGCGGATTCCATTTCACCTCATTTCTCATATCCGAAGCAAATTCAAATACAGCCTCAGGATTTGCTTTGATTTTAACGTGATTGACAATTGTAGTCGGACCTCCTGAAACAAGGTAGGAGATGTTTATCGTTACTATCAGCAGTGCAGCAACGACAAGGGTAATAGACACAATTTTCTTCATGTCCTTTATTCTAAATATAATCGATACAATACTCAAATTTATTATGCCATTCCGGAATTTCAAACCATGATATAGATTTGTACAAAAAAGATTAACTGTTGCAGGGTGTGAAAATCCATCAGGTATTTTAAACTGGATTGTCGAAAGGCTTAGGCTGAATTAATAAAGAGATATCGCCAAGAAATTTGGCGTTTAATGAGTTACAAATCCCTCCCAAATAGAAACCAAACAGGCTAAGTCCTTCGCGCCATTTGCCAGTTCAATTCGCTCGACTTCCAAATGAAGAATTAACGATCTTGAAGAGTTGTCATCTTTTGTGCAGCATCTTCATTCCTGCAACTGAATGAAGTGCATGACACACGCTTGGCTGTAAGGCGTTGCCTGTTTAGGGAGCGCAAAAAAATGGAGTGAAGCGAAATATTGGCCCGACCTGCCCGACACGAAACATTTGAAAGAAGAAAAGGCTTTTTCATTTACGCCGCACCCGGCCATTGCGCAAACAAAATTCGCGGCATGGCCCTTTGTCAGGTAATTATTTTGTTGTCTTGCTCCCCATTTGTTGACCTAATTTTTCGTACTCGATGTCATTCGGTTCCCAAAGTTCTATTTTGTTCCCTTCAATATCAGTAATGTGAACAAACTTTCCGTATTCAAATGTTTCTATTTTGTCGACAAGCGTCACACCTTCCTTTTTAAGCTCTTCTACAAGTGCTTCCAAATTCTCAACCCGGTAGTTTATCATAAAGTCTTTTGTCGAAGGCTCAAAGTATTTTGTTGTTTCAGCAAACGGACTCCAATTGGTAAATCCCTTTTTAGTGCTGTCTGCACCTTGCCGCCATTCAAATACTGCCCCATATTCGTTAGTATTTAAACCAAGATGTTTTTGATACCACTCTTTCATTTTGTTGGTGTCTTTGCACTTAAAAAAGATACCACCAATACCTGTTACTCTTTTCATTTTTTCCTGGTCGTCAGATTGTTTTGTTATGATCGTTTTAAATGCGAAACCAAAACAGAATGATGTCGCAATTGATAAAATTATTAATGCCGTCTTTTTCATTTTGTCCGGATTTTATTGTCGGTTGTATCGCCTGTTACGCTTGGCGCTAACGTGCAGGCATCTACGTCGGGCTGGAGGGCAAATGAATAACGAAGGGACGATTTGCCCGACTGCTCCGAAATACTCACCACGACCGAACATTGTTTGAAAGCTAAATTATGAATTCGCACTTTACTCCGCAATGCACGTACGTTTGTTACCGGCAGGCGCCTTGTGCATTATTCAAGTTCCTGATGAACAATTTTTCGGTCTACCATAGTCCTATTGAAGTTAAGCAAATCGTCAATATTGTGAGGTCGTCAATAGCCTCATAAGTCTGTCACCAATCTGTCCTGAAGGCAATGAATTTCCCGATAAATGATTTTCTTAATAAAAAACCAACTCGAGAGTAGCTTTTGCGATTCGGATTTCCTAATTTTTTCCTGGGATTAGAGCCTCCTCCGTAGTCATGGGAAATTGCCGAGAATTGGTTTAGGTCTAATTCATGGACTATTCATCTGTTGATCTGAAGACAAACGCTAATCATTAGTCCGGTCTCGTTGCCTCTCCAATTCGCATTCACCAAACAACCTATTTTATGAGAAAGATTGATTTCCTTTTCCCTTCCCTGGTGGCCATGGCCGCGTTCTGCTTCGTTTCCTGCGCTGAAAACAAACCAGCGGAGGAGGCAGCAACAGCAAAAACTGAAAAACCTGATTATGGGGGTTTCGAATCGCAGATTAAGTGGGGAGAACACCTCGTAACTATTGCCGGCTGTAACGATTGTCACACACCCAAGATCATGACGCCTCAGGGTCCTGCTGACGACACAACGCGATTATTGTCAGGACACCCTGCCTCCATGCCTTCACCGGATGTTGATCGGAAGCAAATGGAATCAAAGGGACTGGTTGTGACCTCGACATTTACGTCGTGGGTCGGTCCATGGGGAATCACGTACTCGGCGAACCTCACACCAGATGAGACCGGGCTGGGCACCTGGACGGAAGACCAATTTATCTATGCCATCAAAAACAGTGTCAGCAAGGGTCTGCCTGGGTCGAGGCCACTTTTTCCACCCATGTCGCTGATGCCCGTCAAGCATATGTCGACAGACGAACTGAAGGCTGTTTTTTCCTACCTGAGAACCATCAAACCCATCAGCAATATTTCTGTACAACCAACCCCGCCGGTACTGGTCATGAAATGATGTAGTCGTCACAGCCATTTTCATTACGGCCCTTGCTTCTCACTGAGAAGTCAGGGCCGTTTTGTTTGTAAGCACGTGCCACATTATCGTCCAACAAAAAATTACTGACGCATAACTTACAACCCCGATATTCTTCCCGAACCAATACCCCATTGTCTATCCTTCAAAAAAATGTCTGATTATGTTGCAGTGGCTGGCTTTTGAAAACGTATCTGCCCACCGTGACCAAACGTAATAGCGAAGATAAAACTTTATACTTACACTTCACCCAGCCATTGCAAATAGCTCTTTATTAGCTATTGTACCCCTCTTTCCAAATCCTTATATGAGAATTTCAAGACAAAGATCAAAAATCAGAGTGCTGACCGGGTTGTCAACATGAATTATCCACAATGATTCCATGCGGGATATAAAATCAAACTCCAATTAATAGTTATCAACACCAAAATCAGCTACCAAATATTGAGAGTCGCGCAACAGCTACCATTGTTGGCGGTAGTGATTTCTTCCACAAATTAATATGTACAATCGTATCTCAGTCGAAAGGTCCAATCGTTATTGACTTTCATTTCAAATGTCCCTTTGTCCTTTGTAATAACGTCCCCGAGTCGGAGGCTGTCAAAATCCGCCCAATTGTCATCATGGATAAAATATATGGTGTACTCTTTTGTGTTTGTTCTTATGTCTACAGTCTTCATTGCATGATTCGGCTTGTCAACAAAGTGTCTTACGACAACTGAGAGTCTATCCTTGTGTCAAATACCTCTTTGTGAAAGGAACACATGTCCGAAGTGTTTTTGTCAAAGTCCCCAAAGAAATAGACCAACAGTCCGACCAAAACGAAGCAGCAAAACAGAATAATATAAATAGTCCTATTTGTCGAATTCAAAATCTTGCCGTCCATGTTGTCCTGAAAGCATTACCGCCAACGGCTCTGGCTAAGAAACGTGCGGGTTTTGAAACACGTTTCTGTTAGCCGAGTCCAAGTTTTATTATGTGTTTTAAGTTTCATTTTAACTTGTCTGCCCGCATGTTTTCTTAGCCTTTGTTGGCGGTTCGTTGTTTTTTTCTGTCAGTTATTGCAATTAGTCATTGAGTGAATTTATACCTTGCTCTTTAAGTTGTTCAAGGTGGTCTTTCATTGTTTTTACTTGCTCTATTGAGTGTCCCTGCCAATTAGAAACTTCTCCAACAACTCGAAATGGTTCTGTCGAACGATAAGATTTTGTTGGATTACCGGGAAACTTTTTGTCTGTCAAGTCAGGGTCGTCTTCAATTTGTCCTGTTGACTCTACTAAATAAATTCTTTCACGTCCTTCTCCAAGGGAAAGTTCTGCACCCCAAATTGCAGCGTCTAATGTCGCAGACAAGAAAATGTATTTTGCATTTTTTCTCTGTCCATAGTTTGAGTTGAAACCTGCTTCAATTAGGTCGCCAATTTTCAGATCGGCTTTTGTCCCGTGAAAATAAGTTTGAGCAAAGGGTGTTGCAGTCTTTCCGTTCGATTTATCCATGGTTGTGCTCATTGTAATTATTTGCGTTCATAGTGTAGAATAACTATTCCGCATTTGCAGGTAATTGATTTTATTAATTTCAGTTGTTGCCACCCTTCTAATTGGTCAAAAATCGGTACACCTCTACCTATTGCAACTGGGCTTATAAATAAATGAAACTCGTCAATTAAGCTCTCTTTTACTAATGCTGAAACAAATGAACTACCACCATAAACGATAATGTCCTTGCCGTCCTGATTTTTCAGTCTATTGATTTCGTCTGTTAGCTCTCCTTTTGCAAGTTCTGTATTTTCCCATTCTGATTTTTCAAGTGTCTTTGTAAATACGATTTTCTTTTGCTTGGCTTTTATTTTAGCTGCTTCATACATTGGGTCTTCTGGTTTTTTATAGGTGTCCAACCAATATGGTATATAGTCAACTGCTAATTTCCTACCTATTATTTCTGTGTCTGCTGAGTCAGCTAAGTGAAGAACGTACTGTTTTATTTCGTCCCAAGCCCAAGTCACCCATTTCTGTTCGTCATTTGGTCCTGTCGAGTTGAACCCGTCAAGAGAAACCTGCATTTGTAATTTTAATTTTCTCATTGCTTAGCCTTTCGTTTTTGTCATAACTTTTATTTGACCTTTTTCAATGATCGCCAGTCGAGTCACCCGAGGGAGTTGCACCCTCAGGTTCTCACAGAACCGTACGTGAAAGTCTCCCTTCATACGGCTCTTCCTGTTTAATCACAAATGTATTTCTACATGTGGATATACCAAACTGCGTTGGCTGTGATTCC
>DASUGQ010000036.1:0-3506 GCA_036273935.1 Cyclobacteriaceae bacterium
ATATTGCATGGCTTGTACTCGTATTTGTTTCGCTGGCGTTTAGTCCTTCACCGGAAAGGTTGATCAGGGGGAAGGTCACTGCAGCTTCTGACGGAAGCGCAATGCCTGGTGTTAACGTAAATCTGAAAGGCACGTCGACCGGGACGATAACAGATGGTAAAGGTGAATATCAACTCACGGCACCTACATCAGGGGGCACCCTTGTTTTTACTTTTGTGGGATATGTCACCAGGGAAGTAAAGATTGGTTCTTCAGATGTGATTAATGTGCGGCTTGAAGACGATGTTCAGTCGCTGTCGGAAATTGTCGTGACAGGGAAGGCAGAGGAGAGAACTAAAAAAGATGTCGGTAGTTCAGTTACGACTATTCGCGGAAATCGCTCAGTAAATCCGGCGCCCGTCTACAGTTACGAACAACAACCTCAATGGAATACCGAAGAATATGATGGAATCAATGAAAATATTTTTCATGAAGCATTGAGAAATCCGTTGTCGACCTTTTCGATTGACGTTGACGCCGCGTCCTACAGTAATGTGAGGAGATTTATCAACAATGGGCAACGTCCGCCAAAAGACGCTGTGCGCATTGAAGAGATGGTAAATTATTTTGATTACGATTATGATCAACCTTCCGGAGAACATCCCTTTGAAGTGATTACAGAAATTTCAGCTGCGCCATGGAATGAAAAACACAAACTGGTTCATGTCGGACTTCAGGGGAAAAAGATCCCTGCGCAAAACTTACCGCCGTCTAACCTTGTTTTTCTGATTGATGTTTCTGGCTCGATGAGTGATCCGAACAAACTTCCGTTGCTTAAATCTTCATTCAAGATGCTGGTTCAGGAATTAAGAGAACAAGATCATGTCGCCATCGTGGTTTATGCAGGCGCCGCGGGCATTGTTCTTGAACCGACACCGGGAGCTGATAAACGGACTATTCTCGACGCTCTTGATCGTTTGCAAGCAGGTGGCTCCACGGCGGGCGGCGAAGGTATCAGGCTAGCCTATGCAGTAGCTAAGGAACATTTTAAAAGAGATGGAAACAATCGTATCATTCTTGCAACGGATGGTGATTTTAATATTGGTGAGTCGAGCAACGCTGCGATGGAGCGGTTGATTGAAGAGAAAAAACAAAGCGGAATTTTTCTGACTGTCCTGGGTTTCGGTATGGGTAATTACAAAGATTCAAAAATGGAAACACTTGCCGATAAGGGGAATGGCAACTACGCTTACATCGATAACATTACAGAGGCCAGGAAGGTACTCGTGAATGAATTTGGTGGAACATTATTTACCATTGCCAAGGATGTTAAACTCCAAATTGAATTTAATCCTGCAAAAGTGAAGGCCTATCGTCTTATCGGTTATGAGAACAGGTTGCTAAAAGACGAAGATTTCAACAACGATAAAAAAGATGCGGGTGATCTTGGTTCCGGGCATACCGTGACAGCCCTGTATGAAATTATTCCAGTAGGAGTGGAGAGTGAATTCCTAAAGATCGATGAGTTGAAATATCAGAAAAACAAAATTGATCCCAAAGCTTCAAGCTCTAAAGAATTAATGACCATCAAACTCAGATATAAACAACCCGATAAGGATGTAAGTAAGCTTATTGTGCACCCCCTCATTGACGCGAATACGTCCTTATCAAAAACCTCCGACAATTTTCGCTGGTCTGCTTCCGTGGCAGCGTTTGGAATGTTGCTGAGGGAGTCGGAATACATTAAGGATTTCAGCTATGATCAGGTGATTCAGATGGCAGAGGGATCTCGTGGAAAGGATAAGGAGGGATATCGAATTGAGTTTATCAATATGGTTAAGTCATTCAGTTCGGTTGCAAGAAATCATTAAACTATTTCTCCTTCTTAATCCATCAGCGCATAGCTTAACAATCAGTTTTTTACAGGGACAGGTTCTAATAACGTGTCCCTAATTTTTTTCCGACACAGGACGCGCGATGTTCATTCAGTACCTTTTTTGCGAGCCCGTCTAATGCGAAATAGATTTAAAACCTATCTTTAAGCGAAAATTTTTTACCTTATGAAGGCTCTCAACAGGAAGTTTGAATGGAAACACCGGAATAATAAATTCCTGTATTATACCAAAGCATCTTTTAGAGAGTTGCTTCCTGCGAGCTATTTTCGCAGCAGGCTCAAAAGAGAGCTGAGTAAGGTTAAAGATTTTGACATTGCTTACATACGCGACAGGGTAAACTACTACAACAGAATTTCTGAAACGAGGGAATTGTCACACGACTCAATAACCCTCGGTGAATTAAAGGTACCCAAGAAAGATTCAGTTTATTATTTCGATACGTATGAGTACTCGCGATATTTTGATCCAACATTCAGGGCCAAAATTGTGTATGGTGACGTACTGTCAATACCGCAAGAACCCACGATCCTGAAATACAGGCCTATCCCTGCTGTCAACGAAAATTATGTGCTTTTAAAATTGAACAAGGTTCGTCTTTTCAGTTTCTCAAATGATAAAAGAGAATTCCAGGAAAAGAAGGATATGTTGATTGGCAGGGCGGTCGTAAAGTATCCTGCCCGCGTTCGGTTTTACGAGAAGTACTTCAATCATCGAATGTGTGATCTGGGGCTGATTAACAAAGATGGAAACCCGCTTTGGAGAAAGGAGAAAATAACCATTGATGACCACCTTGACTATAAATTCATTTTATGCCTTGAAGGATATGACATTGCCAGCAATCTGCGATGGGTCATGTCGTCAAACTCGCTGGCTGTGATGCCAAAGCCAACCTATGAATCGTGGTATATGGAAGAAAGGCTCATCCCCAATTACCATTACGTATTGATTAAGGACGATTATTCTGACCTTGAAGAGCGTTTGAACTACTATATCGAAAACGCTGATGAAGCTTTGCGAATAATTGAAAATGCAAAGGCTTATGCCAACCAATTCAGAAACAAAAAACGCGAAGATCTCATCTCCTTACTCGTTTTAGAAAAGTACTTTTATCGCACGTGCCAGCTTGAACCCATCTCAGACCGGACTATTTTTGACGCATGAGGTTGACTCTTATCATCCCGGCTGCCTTATAACTCTTCCTAAATAGGTGAATCTGTAGGATTTCCGACACAATCTGCTATATAAGATTTCCAAACTCACGCTCTACATATCGTTTTTTGTTATTTTTGCCTTTTCTATGGAAGCAGAGGAAGTTCCCAAGCAACATTATTCAGAGCAAGAAAAGCAAAGCATTTTCGATAATGAGTTTATGCCTCATATAAACTCCATGTACAATTTTGCCTATCGTCTTACCCTGGACGAAGATGACGCTAAAGACCTCCTACAGGACACCTACTTAAAGGCATTTCGGTTCATCGATTCTTTTCAGCAAGGAACTAATGCCAAGGCATGGCTGTTTCGAATTTTAAAAAACAGTTTTATTAATGACTACCGCAAGAAGAGTAAGGAGCCTTCGAAGGTAGATTATCAGGAAGTAGAGAGTTATTATAACTCAGAGGATGTAGACCGTCA
>DASUGQ010000037.1:0-7601 GCA_036273935.1 Cyclobacteriaceae bacterium
TACTAACGGAAGGATCCGGGTAAAAATCTTCATCAAATGCGGGACGTTCGCAGGATAGAATGATGGAGAACGCTATCAAACACGCAAAAATGTATCCGGGTCGAACGCGCATAATCTTTGAAAATACGCATTCTATTTAAAAAATAAAAAAGGGTCCCTGTTGTGGGACCCCCTTAAAGTCTGTGGGTTTTTATCGGTGATCAGAATTTAACTTTCAACCCTGCGTTCCAGGTGCGGCCAAATCCATAGTAAACAACGTTCCTGGTACTCCCATTATCTCCAATCTTTTTAGTCTCTGTGTTCGGATTGAAAAGAATATTTGTCTCCGATTCAGACAGATACTCTTCATCAAAAACATTATTAACATTGAGTCTCGCAGTCAGGAAAAGGTTACCCAGCTTAAAGCTGTATGAAATACCTCCATCAACGAGTGAATAGGAAGGAAGTTGCCAGGCCTGATTGTCTGACCCATCGGGTTGAGTTGGATTGTTGAATGAATTATCTGAAGCAACATTGAAATCAGCGTATACATTGTCTGCATAATAATAATTACCGTAAATCTTCAACCCTCGAATAACTTCGTATTCAGCACCCAGGTTAAAAGTTGTTTGTGCTGCGTCGGGAATTTTTACACCATCCATATAAAGTGTATACTCTCCTATGAATTGCTGGTTGCCATCCACCACACGTGCTGTAAAATCCTTGCTGTACCTCCAGTTCCCAAGCGAAGCCATACCATTCAAGGTCAGACCGGGTATTGGCGACACTGTCGCATCGATCTCAATCCCCTGATGGAGCTGGCCTATGCCGAAGAAATTCGCAGTCCCATCCTGGCTGTCTATTTGAACGGTCCTGGATATTTGTCGATCGGTCCATGTAGTGTTATACAAATTAACATTCACGGTAGCGTAGGCACTGCGATATCCATACCCTAACTCGAACGATGTTACTTTCTGGTTTTCGGCATTAGGATTTACTTTGTTGGTGTTGTTTAAAAAGATATTGTCAAAGATGGGTTGTTGTGAAAAAAATCCGCCATTAAAGAAAATGTTATGGTTTGAATTGATATTATAATTTAATCCGGCTTTGACTGTACCTCCTGAAAAGGCCTCCCAGTCGGACGCCTGTTCATCGGGAGTATAGAGGAAATAATCAACTCGCTTAAAGGATTGATTAGAATATGAACCCGAGATGAATGCAGACAGGGATCCAACACTGTATTCGAGTTGTCCAAAGACACCAATCCATTTTACCAAACCGTCGTTGTAGTAGTCAATCTTATCTTTGTTTGCATCGCTACCTTCATTCGTAACATATTTCACGGGGTTGTTTATATCATCATCATCGTAAAAAGCATCAAGTCCAATGAGGTCCTCCAGTCGCCTGTAATGAATGCCTTTATAATAACGAGCATCCAATCCCCCCGAGAAAGTAAACTTATCGTTAAAGTGATGGGTCAATGTGGAAAGAATTCCATACCAATTGTGGGAATTCATGGACGACCGTCTGATAAAACCACTTCCCGGGTTGGCGTTTACACCGACATATTGACCATCGAAACCTCCACCCTGAGACCAAGGCACGTTGTCGGCGCCAAACAGGGGAACTGATCCTCCACCATTCCAGTTCACAATCTCATCCCACCGAACCTCTCCATTTGCATCTTTAAACCGGCGGTCGGTTCTGAACCTTCCATTGATTCTACCCAGATCACCGGTACCTCCGCCTCTGCCAAACGATACGTACGCGGACGTAGCCAATTCAGTGCGATCAGAAATTGTCCAATAGTGATTCAGAAAGATTTTTGGTTTGTGATAGAAATTTTTTCTCCATGAAAATTCGTCGCCATTTTTTTTACCCCATTGTGGATTGTATTTGATACCATATTTCTGGATCGTGTCATAGGTCACCCCGTCGAAAGTTGTATACTCCCGTTGATTGTGCCACTGGGGCGCTCCCAATGCCGTGAGATGCAAGGAATGCTTACTGTTGAATTCTTTGGCGATGGATGCAAAATACGACCACGCACTAAATTCCGTTCCATCGGAGTAGGTGCTTCCGGAAGTCCGTGTACCCTGAACGGTAAATGCCCACCCTTTATCCGAGAGGCCCGTCGAATACATCAATCCGTATTTCATGTATCCATTATTTCCAAAGCTAAGGGATGCACTTCCTCCTTTCTCCATTTGTGCTGCATTGGTCACAATATTTATGGAACCACCAACTGAAGAAACCGCCAGCTTCGATGCACCCAGTCCACGCTGAACTTGCATTGAACTTGTTACATCACTCAGCCCTGCCCAATTCGACCAGTAAACCCAACCGTTTTCCATATCATTAACTGGAATTCCATTGATCATCACGGCGGTGTTACGCTGATCAAAGCCACGTACATTTATTCGTGAGTCGCCAAAGCCACCACCTTGCTTGGTTACATATACCGAGGGAGTTGCCCGTAACATTTCCGGAAATTCCTGATTCCCGACCTTCGCTTCAATAGCGGGACCCTTGATGGTAGAAACTGCCACTGGCGTTTTTCGGTCGATGGCTACCGACGCGATCACGCTGATCTCTTCCAGTCCAATTGACTGACTTTCCAATACTATCTTGCCAAGCTCGAACGGTGTACCACCAGAAACGCGCACTGGAATTTCCCTGGAGCCATAACCAATAAAAGAAATCACGATCACTTGGTTTCCAGTGGGCACATTGTCCAACTGGAAGGAACCGTCGGCACCTGATATTGTTCCGGTTGTTGTGCCTTTCAAAATTACATTGGCTCCAACTACAACATCATTCGTTTCGTTCTCCCAAACTGTTCCTTTAACCGAACCTGTTTGAGCAAAAGCTGCTGAGCAAAACGTCGTTGCTAGGGCAACCAGCAAAGAATAAAGACGTAAATTTTTTAGCATAAATTGTTGTTTAGGTTGCTTTTTACTGAGAGGTCAAAATTATCTCTTCTGGCTCAATGATTATTTACTTTAACTTTAATTCTTCTACCAAATGTTTACAATAAGTTAACAACTTATCGGAAAAGCTCAGCCCCTTGAAAACAGAAATGATGTGCGTTCAAATTGCTTCACAAACCGGCCAGAATAGGCACCCACCTTTCCAGCGCAGGAATTTCAGGCCTTCAATCGATTGAGTAGTGGCATTGTTTTTACTTTACATGTCAACAGACTGCATTGCGTAAAACCATTCTTCAAACATGAAAAGTGCTTTTTTCATATTCCTTGGACTTAGCCTTCAGTTTGGAATGTGCTTTAAAGGGTTCGCCCAGCAGGATTCACTAAAAAATTCCATCAAAGACAGCCCGATAACTAAGGAGATTGTCGACGCCATCACGAAAGGCCCTGAAAAAGATACCGTTATCAACAAGAAATCAGAAGACGCCTTTCTGCCTTACCAGGGACGAATCATTCGGAAAATAACGATACAGCACCTTGGTTTCGAGAGGACTTTTTACAATGGGACTAGTAAAGCCAGAAAAACAATAATCAATATTGGTAATGCGCTCCATACTAATACGAAGGAGGAGATTATTCGTGACAATCTTTTCCTTGAGGAAGGGAAACAACTCAATCCCTATAAGGCTGCTGACAACGAGCGATACCTTCGTGACCTGCAATTCATCCTTGATGCCAGAATTGAGCCCCACCCTGCAGGAAGAGATTCGGTAGATCTTGTGGTGATAACACGCGATGTATTTAGTCTCGGTGGCAGCATTTCACCAAGAAGTGCTAATGAGGCCACGTTTGGAATTTACGACGCAAACCTCCTTGGATACGGACAGCGACTGGAGTACAACGCATTAATTGATGGTGATCGAAATCCGACTTACGGTCAGGAAATGATCTACGAAAAGAGCAGCATTGGTGGAACGTTGGTCAACCTGTCTATGGCATACACATCATTAAACACCGGAAGCAGCTATGGGGATGAATATGAAAGCGCAACTTATCTGAAACTAAATCGTCCGCTGGTTTCCCCTTATACAAGAATGGCCGGAGGGTTTGAGTTGAGCAACAACTGGTCAATGAATTTAGATCAAAAACCGGATTCATTATTCTTGAAATACGCCTACGATATCTACGACGTCTGGACCGGTTATAACATTGGAATCCATAATATAACCAGGAACAGGAGCCGGCATTTTGTGGCTGTCCGCTGGTTCCGTCAGGTCTTTAAAGAATACCCTCAGCAAGAAATAGTTTACGATGACCCGCGGTATAATAACAATTCATTTGCTTTGGCAGAGTTCACGTTTTTCAACCAAAATTTTTACACGACGCGGTATATATACGGATTCGGCCGAACTGAAGATGTGCCCTATGGATACACGGCCCACCTTACTGCAGGGTGGACTAATCAATTAGATAAAAAGCGCCTGTATGTCAGTGGAGGGATTACAAAAAAGGTGGTCACTCATCGGGGTGATTTTTTCGAGGGAAGCGTGCAGGCTGGAACATTTTTTAAAAATGGCCCGGAAGACGCTACATTGTTATTTTCATTTGACTGGTTCAGTCGACTACGATATCAACGACACGTTATGGTCAGGCAGTACCTTAGGTCGACGTACACCGTTCAACTGAACCAAAAAATCAATCCCTTGTTGGAAGTCGGAAACGAATTTGGCGTTCGGGGTTTCAAAGCTGATAGCCTTGGCGGAAATGCCCGCCTGGGAATATCTTCAGAAACGGTGTTCTTCACAAACTGGAAACTATTGGGATTTCACTTCGCGCCAATCACTTATGCCGACATGGCTTTTCTTGCTCCTCCTGGAAAAAATCTATTTTATGATAAGCCTTATATAGGGCTGGGAACAGGAATGCGCACACGAAATGAAAATCTTATTTTCGGAACAATTGAATTAAGGATAACTTATTATCCAATCGTTGTTGAGGACATATCGCATTTCAAAATCAGTGTATCCACTAATCTCAGGATAAAATATACGGACACATTTGTGCGGGCTCCGTCTTTTCTCCGGGTGAACTAATTAAGTGACGGACTAATTTTTTTCTAAAGTTATTCCCAATGACTTAACCCAACTTGTGATAGCTTCAACTTCTCCAGGAGTCAGTTTAGAATCTCCGTGCATCCACTGATATGATTTTATGGGCATGGATCCTTCATTAGCTACTTCTGCAATTTCCTCAAGCTTATGATTGGCTCGCTTGGCATCATAATTCTTAAAGTCGGAAAAATTCAATTCCTCCTTTCCTTCCTTGATATGAAAATTCATCCACCATCCCAGGGGTTGGATGTTGTAGTACCATGGATACTCGGTATTGTGACTATGGCAGTCGTAGCATTTTTTCTGAAGCGTATGAACGACATTTTCCGGCATTTGGTAAACCTTTGTGATATCATTTTCGCTAATTCCTTCGGCAATATTTTTACTGGACTGAAGGAACTGAATAACGACAAGTACTCCAATCAGAGCATATAGAATTTTTTTCTTCATAGCTAAATTCTGTTAAAGATGAAGGAATGGGAAAATTATTGAACTTGTCTAAGTTAAGAAATCTAAAGTAGCATCTGGCATTAAGGGATCCAATCTTTTAAGGATGGCCGAGGCCACCTGCGAAACAGTTATATTTCTAAAGCAGGCGAAATCCCCCCTGAAACATTTTTCCTTGCCATAAACCGAGCACGGACGACAGGACAATTCATCCCGGCTAATTTGCAAAATGCTTTCGGGCCCATACTGATAGGGCCCGAAGCCAACATCAGGATCAGTCCCTCCCCAGAGTGAAAGCAAGGGTGTGCCGGTAAGCGCGGCCAGGTGCATATTGGAAGAATCCACGCAAAGCATAAGATCTATGCGTTGAAGCAAAGCAATTTCATCCCGAATTTTTAATTGACCGGCTACAATAGCGCAACGATCCGGGTATTTTTCTCTAAGGTTTTCAAAAAAATCTATTTCCTTCTCGCCCCCGCCAAAAAAGAAAATGCGGACTGGAATCTGTTTACTGACAGCCTCAATAAGTGCCTCATAATTCTCTTTCGGCCAAATCTTTGTCATGTGCATCGCAAAAGGCGCGATGCCAATCCATTTTTCGCTTTTGACAATTTGATTTGCATCCAGCCATTGATCCACTGTTTTCAGGGTGTCCGTATCCGGTTTTAAAAATGGCTTAGGTAAGATGGCAAAGTCAAACCCCGCTTTCCGAAAGGCAGCATGATACCGGTCTACTGTGTGCGGCAAGGGAGACGTAATTTTATTTTCTTTTCTTACAAAGGCTTTTTTTTCCGCCCGTCCTTTGTCAAATACAATAACTTTTGTTCCAAATATCTTAAAGAAGCTTCGCAAAATCATCGTGCGAATATGATCATGCAAATCAATCACGACATCATAACTCGCCTTTCGCATCAGTGATTTGAAAAGATCACGCATCCCCAAGACACCGTTATATGTATAATCGACGTCTGCCTCAAAGACCTTCAGGCGATCAATGCCTTTGAAAAGGGATGAAAATCTCGGGCGCGTTACGAGGGTAATTTCAACATCAGGATAAGAAATAACGAGTGAACTTAAGACAGGTACGAGCAACATCACATCTCCCATAGCCGAAAAACGGATGACCAATATTTTCTGAGGCGTCATCAGGTCTTGGTTTTCTGGCTGTACAGCACAGGATTTAGCGATGAATCATTATACATTTTCATCTGCCTGTAAACTTTGAATCGCCTGCTGCCACTGCTGATATCCGCTAAAAGTTCGTCGTAAGCATTTCTCATATCTTCCTTTTGCTCCATTAAAACCGAAAGCTTTGCCTCGCATTTGGCGATGTGTTGCCGGCTCACGTCTTTGCGAAGGGTCTGTTCCTTCATGTGATAAATTTTCAACATCAGGATACTCATCCTGTCCAGCAGCCATGCCGGAGTTTCCGAGTTGATTCTCGTTCCTGGCTTAGCGGTTACGTTCTTAAAATGATCCAGGAAATAATCATCTATTCTTTCAACCATATCTGTCCGGTCCTGATTTGATTTGTCAATCCTTCGTTTGACGGCAATCCCTTCCACAGGATTAATGTCCGGAAGCCGAATGATATCCTCAAGATGCCATTGCACCGTGTCGATCCAGTTCTTATGATAAAGCAAATACTCAAACGAATCGGGGGCGAAAGGATTTTTTAACGGCGCATCCACATCGTTATGGATATGGTACAGATCGATACTTTGTTGAAAAATTCTATAACAAGACTCCGCGTCCAGCATATTTTATCGTTGGATTGCAATTTAGCTAAATTAGCCAACCATCATAAAAGGAGCGGACATGACAATCATTTTTTTGGGGATAGGGGAAAAACTTGTTTCAGTTGTCATAACCTCAACGCCATAAAACCGTAAATTTCATCTGTCAAAAGTGTTTATTTGTAACGAACACCTGGAATCGCGGAAGTAATTCATCGTATTGGAAGAATTTTGCAACGCGATTCCCTAAGAAATTTTTCAAAAACAGTGGAATTGACGGATCAACAGCAACTGATTAAGCTGCAAAATGGCGACACAACTGCTTTTGAGATGTTTTTTAGAGCCTATTATCAACCCCTTTGTAATTACGCCTACACGTTTGTCCAGGATCGTGATGAAGC
>DASUGQ010000038.1:0-19507 GCA_036273935.1 Cyclobacteriaceae bacterium
AAATAAGCGCTGACAAAAAGGCGGATATTTTATCCACAAACCGCAGGACCGATCGATACACTACAACCATTGTCAGTATGCCCATGAGCACAGAAAACAGCCTGGCAGAAAAAGGACTAACGCCGAAAATTGCGTAGGAAAGCTTCATAAAAAAATAGTGCAAGGGAGGTTTGTCAACTCTTAGTTCATTATTAAAGGTCGGCACTACCCAGTCACTGCGATGGTACATTTCCATGGCACATCCTGAATTTTTTGCTTCGTCCAGCACGTAAATGGTTAGGCCCCAAATATTGGCTGAATAGAGAATAACACTAATGGCAATTAAACCAATTATTTTCTTGTCCATCTGGAACTTCGGGTTTCAAAATGCGTTTACTGATTGTCACGGTTAAGTTGATGGTTTATGAATACGATTGCACCTGGCAAGATTATCCTAACGTTTAGCCTTATCTTTCTTCTAATCGTGCTATTATACCCTTTTCGTTCTGCTGAAAATCAAAACAGCTTTATTACGGCTGCGCAAAATAACCGTTCGCCAGTAAGCGTTAAAGTATTTCAATTTATTTCTTCCACCAGCAGTGTAGTCACTTACGGCCTGGCATTATTAATATATGTTACCGGAGCCGGGAAGTTGAAACACAGCAAAAGGCCACTGGAAGTATTCCTTTTTATCATCGCAAGTACGGTGATCGCCGGACTCCTTTCGTTATTGGTCAAGGACACACTTCATGCGCTTAGACCTTATGAAGTCGACAAACATATCGCAAAGTTGAGCGAGGGGGGTGGATTCTCTTTTCCTTCCGGTCACTCAGCAGAGGCTTTTGCGCTCGCTACCTCGATGTTCTTGGTACTGACTCAGCGCTGGGTTGCGGGCCTTATATTACTTTGGTCAGCCACAGTTGCCTGGTCGCGCATTTACCTGGGGGTCCACTATCCCCTGGATGTTATCGCTGGAATAGCGATCGGAGCATTTACCAGTTGGTGCGCCTACTATTTCGTTACTACCCATCATATCCATATCTTTAATAATAAATTGTTAAAGGATGATTAACAATCTGCATCCTTACCTATAATAATTTGCCACTGTTCTATGGAAATCTCCGTCGTAGTGACATTGCTAAATGAGGAAGAAAACGTGAAGCCGTTGTTGGGACAACTCTATTCGGCCCTTAATGGAATGGACTATGAGATAATTCTCGTTGACGACGGTTCTACAGATGCAACCGCAAAGGAAATAAAGGCTTACGCAAATAATCGAACCAAATTAATTTCCTTAACCAGGAACTTCGGACAAACACCTGCGATTGCTGCTGGCATCGATCACACAGTCGGTGAATTTATTGTCACCATGGATGGCGATCTCCAGAATGATCCAGCGGACATACCGCCTATGCTTAATAAGTTGAAGACGGAAGGTTGGGATGTCGTTGCCGGTTATCGGCGTAACAGACAGGATGATTTTTTCCTCCGTAAAATACCGAGTCGTATTGCAAATCATCTTATTCGAAACTCCACAGGCGTGTTTATTCACGATTACGGATGTACCCTAAAGATCTTTAAAAAAGAGATTGCAAAAGGATTGGATTTGTATGGCGAACTGCACCGGTTTATTCCAGTGCTTGCAGTTTTACAGGGCGGAAAAATTACCGAGATGGACGTCCATCATCATGCACGTGTCCACGGGAAAAGTAAATACGGCATCGGAAGAGTGTTCAAAGTGATGAGCGATTTACTCTTGATGGTTTTTTTTCAAAAATATTTTAAGCGCCCGATACATCTTTTCGGCCCCATTGGATTTGTTTGTCTGCTTCTTGGTGGAGCGATAAATTTTTATCTGTTGATCGTCAAAATCATGGGAGCAGACATCTGGGGAAGACCCATTCTGATATTAGGCATAACGTTGCTTCTGGCAGGCATTCAATTTCTAACCTTTGGATTGATTGCCGAATTAATGATGCGAATTTATTTTGAATCGCAGCATAAAAAAACTTATTCTGTCCGAGAAATTTACAGCGGAACGATCCGGCCTGAGAAGAGCAGTCTCCGAACGATGGAGACGGTAGTGACCTGACAAAGGCTTACCCGATCGACGCCCTTCAATGGGCTTTCAACGATTAACGTTATTCCAATTCTTCCTCACGATGGATTTTTTTGTATTATTGAGCCATCAACGGAATTGTATCAATGTTTTCTATACTAAAAAAATATAATAACAGTACACTGGGTGGCATACTGATTCATTTGGTGCTCGCCTGTAGTCTGCTTTTTATTCTGGCGCTGCTCTATTTCTATTGGTACCTTCCTTCTGTAACAAATAAAGGTGAGAGTATCACGGTACCAAACATAGAGGGAATACAAATCGACAAACTCGAGGAAGTTCTTGGGGAAAGAAATTTGCGCTGGGAGGTAGATGACTCTTCGTATTCAGAAAAATATCCACCCCTTACAGTGCTGAAACAATTTCCCCATGCAGGCGCACAGGTGAAAGAAAACAGGAATATCTACATCTCCATTAACAGGATCAATCCACCGACCGTACCCCTTCCTAATCTTGTTGACCGGTCAGTGACGAATGCGGAAGCGGTATTGAAAAGTAACGAATTAAAGCGGGGACACATTGAGTTGGTTTCCGGCCCCTTTCTCAATGTCGTGCAAAGCATGAAATTCGAAGGAAGGCCAATCAAGGAGGGGACCAAAGTTCCTAAAGGATCCAGCATTGACCTTGTGGTAATGGATGGAGGAAATAAAGATGTTCAGGCGCCAAATGTCGTTGGATATTCCCTTGAAGATGCAAAAGTCCCGATCTTTGGATACAACCTCAACCTTGGAACAATTCATTTGGTAGGTGATACGACGGGGGTTGATCCCGTCGTTCTGAAACAGAAACCCGAAGCTTACGAAACCATTAAAGTTGGCGATATTGTTGACCTGTGGATTGGCAAGAAAGGTACCGAAGTGCCTGCTGAAGATGAATGATTTTAACTTAAACTTATCCCAAAATATTTTCAGCCGCACTACCGCAGCAATGCTGATTTTATTTTTCGTATCCGTTGAAATTACTCACGCCCAACTAACCGTCAGTCCAATACCCCGGCAGGGCACAGCAAAAAAAAACCTTAAAAGTGCGAGAACAAAAAGTGACACGCCGGTCTCACTGCCATTCTGGGATGACTTTTCTACAACGACGACTACCTTTCCGGATACCTTGTGGGTTAATAGCAATGGAGTATATATTTCAGATGGAGCAGGAATCAATTCGCTGTCAATTAACGTCGCTACTTTTAACGGCCTGAATGCGGAAGGATCACCCTACAATCCCACTGATCTCACAGCCAATGGGTTTACGGATACACTCACCTCCCGTAAGATAAAAATGAGTGAAGTCCCCATTGGCGAACGAAACAGCGTATACCTTAGCTTCTTCTATCAATGGCAAGGAAATGGCGAAGCACCGGATAATAATGATTTCATTCGCCTTGAATTTAAAAATCAGGAAGGAAATTGGGTAATTATTCAAACCATTACTGGCGCAGAAAATAGCGACCCAACTATTTTCAGTTCAGTCCTGATCCAAATAACCGAAGATCAATTTTTTCACGACGAGTTTCAATTTCGATTGAGAAGCTACGGACGACTATCCGGCCCCTATGATACATGGCTCGTTGATTACGTGTATCTTAACAAAGGGAGAAATGCAGATGAACTTTCCTTCCCAGACCGGTCAGCGGCATCTGCCATTTCAAAATTATTTGACCGTCATTATGCTGTGCCCATAAAGCATTTCCTCGCTTCCAAAAAAATTGACAGCGTACGATTTGATGTACAAAATTTACGCGGACCAACCTTTGGCGGGGCTTCTATCAACTACCGGGCTACTGCAAAATACTATAACTACATAGGCGACAATCCGCCGAATACTTATGCAAGGACATTAATCAAGTCGAGAGGTGTCAAGGGCGAGACAGGTGCTATGCTCCCGTACGAACGCGTGCGGGTCAGACTGGATACGCTACCTGATCCGAATAATGTATTGGAATTCAATCCAGACGCTGATGAGATTAAAATTCAGCTCAAGATGAAGGTGATCAGCAATGATAGCATCGATCCTGAGTTGCCTGCGTTTTTGCCATTGGATTTCAGAGTTAATGACACCATCTCTGCATGGTATACCCTGAAAGATTATTATGCTTATGATGATGGCATCGCTGAATACTCAGCAGGATTAACACAACCTGGAAATCGTTTGGCCTATCAGTTCGACATCCTCACCGACACAGCGACGCTATACGGCTTTGAGATCTATTTTCCTTATCTCGGTGGCACCAATTCAGAAACACTCGACCTCTTCGTTTACGGCAACGACAATGGACTGCCAACCTTAAGCCCCATCTACAGCGCCCTCAGCCGAACGATTACAAAAAATGGGAACAACGAATTTCTTTTTATCCAAATCGAGCCCTTATTTATCCAGGACTCAACGTTTTACATCGGCTACAAAGAGCCTGTATCCAGCAACATAAAAGTGGGGCTGGATAAAAGTAATGATACGGGTGATAAAATTTTTGTCTATGTCGGTGACTCCTGGTCGCAAAATACTGATGTTAAGGGAAGCCTGATGATCCGGCCCATCTTTGGGAAAGGTGCCGGTGATATCATAACGGATGTCCCGCGCGAGAACGAGACAATCCGACTTTATCCAAATCCCAACCGGGGAGAGTTTTACATAGAGGATGAAATCATTCAGCTTAATATTATTGACGCGACGGGCAGGCCTGTGGGCTGGCAAATAGAAGAAATGGAGTCCGGCAATAAAATATCGATGAACTCACCCTCCTCCGGTATTTATCTGGTGCGCTGGATAAACAAAAAAGGTTTTTATCAGAAAAAGATACTCATCACGCGATAGGCAGCTTCGTAGTCTGAAAATTTCCGTCCAATTTTTTTATGAATCGAGGGGTTTACCTTTGACGCATTTTTTCATTAAGGGCTAAAACTCCTGATGACCCGCGCTAAAAAATTGCCTCCGGATCAAAACGACTTCGCAGAAGAGTCTCAGTTCTCCAATTGGATCGATTTTAATTTTAAGTTAATAAGGACGCTTTGCTCCGTTGGCATCTGTATCGCTTTATTTTTTCTCATTTTTCTTTTGAGTAGCTAGCAGTTCTCGCTCCCGCGGGAAGATTTCTTCCAGCCTGCACCAAATGTCTTTCATTATGGGCAATTATAAATTGAAACACATCCCCCAGTTTTAATTTCAACCACTTCATTATTGAGATCGGAATACGGACTTCGTCAAGATCTACGTTCTTTGCCTCTTTCAAATAAGCAAGCAATAGTTCCTGCTGATCGAGGAACTCCGCCACAACAGCGTGTCCATCCAGTTCTTCCGGCGGAACGTAATCCCTGAAGGCCTTTATTTTTCTCTTCCCGGCGCGGGGGTCCATCATTTTGGTAAAATAGCTTCCAAGCCAGGAGCCCTTAAACGTCTCCTTAGGAGTTCCATTAAAATCATCAAGTGCCTTTTTTATTCTCGGAAGGTAATAATGGCCATAACGATTCAGATGATCCAGACCTTGTGCAATGCTCCATCCACCATTCAACGCACGTTTAAGCAAATACTGCTCATCCAGGTTTTGAATTTCTTTTACAACCATATTTATTTGAAGTTCAACCTTGTTCTCAAGTGAATTCAAAAACTCAATCTTTTCTACCGATTTCATGACATTAATAATTCTTTTTGACGAATCAAAGTTGAGCAGCACCGTTAAGGTACTTCTTGGTAAATACCAAGAATTCATATTTTGATCTTATTGATAAACTTACTGAAGTTTGTCGCGTCGATGCCCAGGTAGTTCGCCAGATACTTATGCGGAACGAGATGCAGAATGTGGGGACTGCGTTGAAGTAATTTTCTGAACTTTTCCTCTGAGGAAAAACATTGGAGTTCCACCAATCTCTCCATTAAACCGGAGAGGACGCCACTTAAGCCAACACGCACAAAGGATTCAACTGAATGCCTTCTATGCATAAGATCCAAAACATCATCGTAGCGGGTACGAAGAAACGAAGAAGGCGTAAGAGCCTCATAATAATATTTAGATGGTTGTTGCAGCATCATTGAGTTCAGCACACCGCCAAATGAAGGAGTGTAGGTAAAAACCACAGTGGCCTCTCGATTCTGATCGTCGAGGTAGTAAACCCTCTGAACCCCTTCCAAAACAAAATACAGGTATTTCTCACATTCCCCGGCAGAAGTGATGACGTCCTTTCGCTTAGCCGAATAGGGTTTCCACAAAGACTCAAACTCGAGCCAGTCCTCATCGGGCAAAGGATAAACGGAGTTAACAAGATGATGAAGAGGTTGAGTCAGCAAGTCCAATTTTTTTGTGTACTAAAGTTAATGTTATTGGTGAGACCAATAAAAAGTTTCGATGCAGGAAAATATGTTAAATGATTTATCTATTTTGAGCATGTCTGACCAACTGCCGCCTATATTAATGGGCTTTGACTTTATGTAATTACTCTCACCTGATAAAAATCCAAACCTGCAAATATGAAAAAGCCAACCCTATTTTCGCTTCTCTCACTATTAACGCTAATCAATGCATGCACCACTGAAAAGAAGGCGGACGAATGGATAGAGCTTTTCAATGGAAAAGATCTGTCCGGATGGAGGGCCAATGAAAATGAAGGAACGTTCCGGGTCGAGGATGGTGTCATTGTTGCCAATGGAGCGCGCTCTCATTTGTTTTACGTCGGCGACGAAAAAAATCCAATAGATATAAAAAATTTTGAACTGAACGCAGAGGTAATGACACATTACCGCGCCAACTCCGGTATCTATTTTCATACTTCCTACCAGCAAGAGGGATGGCCGGAAAAAGGATATGAGGTGCAAGTTAACAATACCCACATCGGAGCGGATGACTACAAAGAAGTTAAGAAGTCAGGCAGTCTTTATAGCGTGAGAAATGTCTACAAGGCATTTGCGAAAGACAGCGTTTGGTATCATATGAATATCCGGGTTGAAGCCAATCACATCCGAGTCAGATTGGATAGCATTCTCATCGTTGATTACTATGAGCCTGCCAGCCAGGCACGTCAGGCAAGCGGTACCTTTGCCCTCCAGGGTCACGATTCCATCAGCAAAGTTTTTTTTAGAAATATCAAACTTAAAATTCTCCCGGATGTAAAAAGTGATGCACTTCAGAAATCAGATGAAGGTCTCCCGGAAGTGACCGAAGGTCAGAAACAAAACTTCGCCTTTATCGACACCCGAATTTTTGTTGATAGAAATTTTGATGTTGACGCAGCACTAAAGGAATTCTATAGTACGGGCGTAAATCTCGGATTGGTTGCAACAACCTCTGATGATTCGTCCCTGGATGAATTCGTCACCAAATATGACCCCTATCCTGTTTTTCTCGGTGTAAATGAAAGTTCAAATCTGGGCGCTGAATCACGGGGAAAATTTGATTATGTAATTGGAGAGATCACCTCTTTCGAAGATAAAAACAAAAACTCTTTTGACGTGCGCAAAGACCAAACGATCAGCAACGCGGAGTCGTTCATGGATGACTATGTAACGGGAATCGTGAATAAACTAAACATGGGAACAATTGATATCTGGTCCTCGCCTACTCTTCTGCCCAAAACACTGGCCGATGATTATAATAAGCTTTGGACGAAGGAAAGAATGCTAAAAGTGATCCTCGCTGCAAAAAACAACAGCGTAGGAATCGAGGTAGATAACCAATTAAAATTTCCAGGAATGGAATTTTTGAAACTCGCAAAGGAGAATGGCTGTCTTTTTGCGTTGGGCGGCGTTTATGCCAATCACAAAATGAATTCACCCGATTACTTTACCGAAGTAATTAAACAATGTGGACTCGGCTACAAGGACATTTTCATTCCTGATAACAATTAATTCATCATTAAAAATGGCCATTAATTCGGAGGCCCGCTCAGTATGAATGACAAATACCTGATCAACGACCAAACTATAAAGGAGCCTCCTTCCACTTTTTTTCAGCGCCTCAAATTGTTGGGTCCGGGATTCATACTGTCTGCCTCCATCGTTGGGTCAGGTGAATTAATCGCGACTACCACCCTTGGTGCCAAAGCGGGCTACACTGCTTTCTGGGTCATTATTATCAGTTGTCTAATGAAGGTGGCTGTTCAACTCGAGTTTGGCAAACACACGATTGTAACAGGTGAAACAGCCATGCAGGCTTTTAATAAGCTTCCCGGTCCATCAATAGGGAAAGGAAAATGGACCGTGTGGTCTATTCTTCTCCTGATAATTTTAAAAATTGTCCAGCTCGGCGGTATGACCGGAAGTACCGCCATTGTGTTGAATTTACTTTTTCCCGCGATTCCTATTATTGTCTGGGCCTTCATTGCTGCTTTAACAATAGCCCTACTGATATTCAGTGGATATTATCCCCTGGTTGAGAAA
Organism: Cyclobacteriaceae bacterium; assembly: GCA_036273935.1. Lineage (GTDB taxonomy): Bacteria > Bacteroidota > Bacteroidia > Cytophagales > Cyclobacteriaceae > ZC4RG29. Next base: position 8,459 of record DASUGQ010000038.1, read on the forward strand.
ATGTCCTTATTCATGATTGCCATGTTTACCGTTCTGACCATCACTGCCGTTTGCTTTCTTGCCTACACACCCTATAGCATCGCCTGGTTGGACATCGCCGAGGGTTTGAAATTCAAACTATCTGCCGAGATGGTAGGCGTTGCTATTGGTGCCTTCGGCATTACGGGTGTCGCCAGCGATGAGATCATTGCCTATAACTATTGGTGCCTTGAAAAGGGGTATGCCGCATGCACCGGGCCGCAAAGAGACAATGATGAATGGAGAAGAAGAGCAGACGGGTGGATCAATGTGATGTACCTGGATGCCATTGCAGCCATGATAATTTACACTGCTGTGACCGCTGCATTTTACCTCTTAGGCGCCGCTATTCTGCATAACCGTGGCGTTGTTCCCGAAGGCAACCAGCTCATTGAAACCGTAGCGCTCATTTATACGGAATCACTGGGCCCTGGCGTGAGAACAATTTATCTTGTCGGTGCATTCTTCGTTCTGTTTTCCAGCCTGTTTGCTTCTTTGGCGGCATGGACAAGAATGTACACGGATGTATTCAGCCAGGTTGGATGGATCGACTTCTTCAATCTTAGGCAACGAAAGAAAGTAATCGCTGTACTTGCTTGGACGCTGCCGTTCACCTGGGTGGCGGCTTACTTTTTTATCGAACTACCCGTTATCATGATTCTCTTCGGCGGTATCGTGGGCTCAATACTTCTTTTCATTATCGTTTTCGCTGCGATAAATTTCAGGTATAAAGGGCCACAGGTTTTCAATCCGGGAGTTCTTTATGATGTGGCGCTTTGGATCAGTATCCTTTCTATTATTGGCGTTGGAATTTATGGCATTACAACACTGTTGAATTAAAAGCTGCAGTGACAAATATTAACGCTAAGTATTCTATCCTTCTGAATCCACGATGAATGATTACGAACAACAGGCATTGAAGGAACTTGAGCAATGGCAACTTGAAATGCAGGCGCCACCCTCCTTTTTCAATAGTGCTTCCAAAAAAGCACAAATGCGCATCAACAAACTGATACCCGAGAAGATTCACGTCGCTATGACGGGGGCGATCAAAAATCTCATCAAGACTGTAATCATCGGAACAAGATTCACGACAGGGGATCCAAAACATTTTGCGTCATTACAAGAAACTGAAAGGCAAGTTAAGGATTGCATCAGCTTTTATCGGAACGCAGCAACAGCCGAAGGTGGCGTAACTGGAGCAGGCGGTTTCCTTCTTGGCCTTGTTGATTTCCCTGTTTGGCTAACGTTAAAAATGAAGATGCTATTCGAAATTGCAAGGTTGTACGGGTACGACACAAAAGACTTTCAGGAACGCATTTTTCTCTTATATATTTTCCAATTAACATTTTCCAGTCAACGCAGACGCAATGAACTTTATCCGGTCATTGCGCATTGGCAGGTTGAGATTCAGAAATTCAAAGACATTAATTCTGTCGACTGGCGAAATCTTCAGCAGGAATACCGCGATCACATCGATCTGGCTAAACTATTTCAACTTATTCCATGGATTGGCGCCGCGGTCGGAGCAGTCGTGAACCATCGACTCACAACAAAATTGGGCAACACTGCCATGAACGCTTTCCGGCTGCGCCTCAGGGAAAAATTGCTTTTGAAATAGCAGCAGACTCAGGAGGTAACTCCCAAGGTATTTGTTTCTGAAAGCGAAACCTTACATAACTGAGAATCTTGTCTCTTACGTTCAAAAAAAGCATTCGGCAGTCGTAAGCACCTGAGTAAAACTTTTTTAATATTAGAACAATCTATCAGGCCGTGGTTATCAACTGTAAGCTTTTCAGATAATTACATGAATAGCGGTAACCTTACACCGCGCGCACTGATATCCGGTATGACTTTATATTTAGGGTTTCAAATTTCAAAAAAAGTTACAATGAAATCATTAAATAAAATTTACATCGGGTTGGTCATGCTTGGGATTACGGTCATCACCCACGGACAGAATTTAAACAGCAACTGGAACTCCGAATTAACAACGTCTCTTCAACATTTTATTGATTGCAAAAGCAAGAGCGATGAAAATGCGGAGTGCGCAAAATATATTGCCGAGTCGCTACAGACTGTCTACAAGGTAAATGATTTCTATTCGTCCAGGCTCGGCCGTTACCTCATGGTCGCGGAGATTGCAAAATTCCTGAATGAAACAAATCAATGGACGATGCTGGGGCATGGTTATGAGCAAAAGGCACTTGCTGACGCTCAGAATAATGCCAATGCAAAAAAAGCTGTCATTGCTGTGTATATGAATGAAACCGGATCGGGTCACGTTGCGCTGATTCTGCCGGGTGACCTTCAACCGTCCGGTTCGTGGGGATTAAACGTACCTAATTCAGCCTCATTCCTGCTCATGGAACCTCAACGGTCATACGTGGGTAAAGGGCTTTCGTATGCATTCGCAAAAAACCACCTTAAAGATGTAGTGCTTTATGCACGAAATTATTAAGTCGACTGGAACACTGATCTGAGAGTGATAGGAAGAAATGCCCGCGTCACATTTTCGAGATCACAACACGAAACGGTAGGTTAGCTTCATTAAAAAGATGTTGTGCGCCTTACTGTCAAAATTAAAATTGGTAAGGGTGCCGGTATCGTTAAAAGCTCCATTCATATTTTGGGTCCACACCAGGAACAGCGCCGAAGATGGGATGTATTCCCACCGAAGAACCATATTCGAACGAAACTGACCAACATTGAAGTCGGGGTTATCAAAGGTGAAATCAGCCGCTCCATCTTTATTCTCATCCACAGCGTAGACATCATCCTTTAGTGCAATTTGATCATCCGGTACAGGGATAAATCGCTGCTGATATTCATCGGCACTTGCATCACTGATATACTTGAAATTCGAATAGTTGCCATACGTTCCAAATGGTTGTCCCCAGTACTGAAGAGAAAGGTTAGGTTTGATCATGTAGGTCATGCGTAACGCCAACCGGGCGGTCATCTGATCAATTTCAGCTACAACAAATCGATTTTCACCTTCGACGGCACCCGTCGTAACATATTGCATTTCATTTCTACGTGAGCTCAAACTCGGAGACAGAGAGATACTCAGCGAATTGATCGGCCGGTAGTTAAATTGAAAATCAATTCCCTTGTAGTCCAGGAAACTATCAAAGCCCCAACGGGCACTGGGGCCTACGGCCATTTGAAATTTCTTTCTTCCATCGGTGCTAGCCCATAGCCAAAAACCATAGTTTCCCGGATAGTGTAATGCAGGACCACCCCGCAAGTCTGCATTTGATACGGACTGCGTGATCAGACTCATGCCACTGCTAAGGGACCAGAAGTTCTTAAACTGCATGTTCGTATTCGCGTCATAGTATCTGGACGTGACCTTTCCATCAAAATCCAAACCCAGGTGCTGTGAAGCACTGTATCGCTGGGACCTGAAAACGGATGAGGGCCGGAGTATGCGGTATTGCGTCCATAACCACTGATTCATGACATCGGTCTGGGGCATAAAACCAATGTCGTTAATTTCAAATTCAGGCGACAACCACGAATAGCCTGCTTCGTACAGCAGTCGTCCGCTTTGTTTACCAATTGACAATGTCCCACCAGTACCTGTTAAAGATGTCCGCGTTGTATCAACGTCGGCGTGATTATTATCGGGACGTTGAAAATATCTTTCAGATGATTCCTGACTCCTGGCTATTGATTCGGGAGAGCCTTTAACCTGGCTGATCAGGGTTTTTGCGTTTACATAATAAGTCCGGTGCTTCCAGTTATGGGTGAAATCAATTCCACCCGAGTAGGCCTGATCATGAAGCCAATCCAGGTTGCGGTCATCAATCTTTCGATTTGTGGCAGTAAAAATTCCGCCGACGATTGTATTTCCCTTGTTGATCTCTTGCTGTCCCCGGGTAACAAAGTAATTTGTCTGCGGCTCAATGGCCACTTTCCCAATCGAGCCAAGACTATCAACTTCCGCTACTTCCCTTGCCGTCAATGATTCCAACAGGCCCCAGGAGAAGCCTCTTTTGTTTTTGCCAGTGAGTTTTGCGGCCCCAAGTATTGCGGTATTGTTTTTTCGTTTGACGTATTCTGCTACTCCATCATCCACGTCATTTTGGTCTGTCTCGACTGTTCCTTGTGGCGCTCGTCCAATTCTCCGGGAATAAAAAAGATCAGTGTTTCCAAAGCCAGGTACCGAAAAGCTAAGCACGTTTCGCCCTTCAATAAAAAATGGTCGTTGTTCCGGAAAGTATACCTGGAATGCAGACAAGTTAACTTGTGAAGGGTCAGCTTCGACCTGGCCAAAGTCCGGATTCACGGTGAGGTCTAACGTAACATCACTTGTAATTCCGATTTTTGCGTCAAGGCCATAATTGAGTTCGGATGACTTTCCCGTCAGGAAGGGGTTTCCCTCCTCCTTTTGAAACCTTTCAGTCCTTGCTACCAGGTAGGGCTGAATTTCCAGCTGATTCTGAGGCTTGATGCCCCTCAATCCCTTTAACTCGCCCATGAGATGCACCCATCCGCCGGCATCTTGCGGAATGAATTGCCAGGAAGAACGTTCCTGGTTGCGGAAAAAACGTCGTGTGATCTGCAAACCCCATGTATGATCCTTTCTGTTGGCAAACCTGAGCTGACTTAAAGGTATTTTTATTTCCGCGATCCAACCCTCCTCATCGATACTGGTTCTGAGATACCAGATTGGATCCCAGTTGTAGTCAACATTATCCCCATTATTAAAAACATAACCATCACTCTTTACGCCAGAAACCGAGGAGGTGAAAGAAAATGCGGTCCTTTTATCATAATAGCTGTCAATGTCTAACTCAACGTAGTCGCCATCAAACCCATCCCGGCGAGACATCCTTTTGGTGATCTTGTCTGACTCAGAATCGTAGTTCTTAATAGCTACATAAAGATTCTTGTCGTCGTAAAGTATCTTGAAGGTTGTTTGAAAAGACGGCGTGGATCCAGAATAGGGTGATACCTGTACAAAATCTCCACCTCCCCATGGAACCAGGTCCCAGGCCTGGTCATCAAGGGTCCCATCAATGACGGGTGCTTCTCCCTCTACCTGTTTCGTTATGTACGATTTTATTTGCTCCTGCTGCGCCTCAACCAAAAAATGGCTGCCTGTCAAGATAAGTAATACGGCCAGTTGCCTCATCGACCCTCCGAGATTAGATAAAAAAATGTTCTCTCATGAAAACTCAACCCGCAATTTCCGACATTTTTTACATTTAAACACGATTTTCGGCTAAAGAGTGCTTTCTTTCGTATAAGCGGTTTTTCAATCGATTTCGGAAAATATAACAGCCAAGGGGGCTCTAAATATTCATTCATCCGGTTACATATATTTGCGGACCTATGGACAAGAAGCTTGTTATTGGAATAAAAGTGGGATCCAATGTCCTTACCGATAAAAATGGTCTGCTGGATGAACAGGTAATCGTCAGCATCTCCCGGCAAATAAAAAAACTTCGCGGCCAGGGTCACCGGATTTTATTGATTTCATCAGGAGCCGTTGCCGCCGGTAGGAGTTTATATCAATTCAATAAAAAAGCCGACACCGTTGTCCAGCGCCAAGTCCTTTCATCAATCGGACAAGTGAAATTAATTTCGCTTTATAAAGAGATCTTCGATGGCCTTGACCTGAAGTGTGCCCAGGTGCTGGTAACCAAAGAAGATTTCAAAAGCAGGCATCATTATCTCAACATGCAGAATTGTTTAAATGCACTGTTAAGCAATCAAATTGTGCCAGTGATTAATGAAAATGACGTAGTGTCCGTCACCGAGTTAATGTTTACTGACAATGACGAGCTGGCCGGCCTTGTGAGCGCGATGATGAACGCTGACATCCTCCTTATTCTTACGAACGTCGACGGTCTTTATAACGGTGACCCTGGCCAACAGGGCACGAGTCTCATCCACGTCTATGATTCTAAAGTCTTTAACCTGGAAGATATCGCCAATGGGAAGAAGTCAGGCTTTGGCCGCGGCGGCATCCTTACCAAGTGCCAGACGGCTGTAAAAATTGCCGGAGTAGGTATTCCCGTTCACATCGCCAATGGCAAAGTCGATGAAGTCATCCTTAGAATTTTGAATGGAGAAAAGATAGGGACCCGCTTTCCACCGCGAAAGCTTGCCTCAAGTTTTAAGAAATACATGGCCCATGCATATGAGGAGCCAAAGGGGAAGGTAATGATCAACAGCGGTGCAAAGGAAGTTTTGCTTTCCGATAAAGCTAAAAGTCTTTTACCGGTTGGTATGTTACATGTAGTTGGAAAATTCAAGAAAGGTGACATTATCCGGATCGTTGACGAACACGACAAAGAAATCGGGTTAGGGTTGGCTCGCTATGGATATAAAACGGCCAGGGAGCTCATTGGTCAAAAGAACCAAAAACCAATGATCCATTACGATCACCTATATTTACATTGATGTTAAGCGATTTGGGACTACGTAATAAAATTCAAGATCTAGGGAATAGCGATATGCTGAAAAATATATTCGAGTCGGTACAACACGCGAGTCGCTCGCTAAGTTTGATCAGCGAACAAAAAGTTAATCAGGTGCTGGCATTACTTGCAGAAACTACTGAGCGCAACATTGATTCCATCTTAGGAGAGAATCAAAAGGATCTAGTCCGGATGCCTGAAAGTGATCCAAAATTTGACCGGCTAAAATTGACGAAAAAGCGCATTGACGATATTGTGCAGGATTTGCGAAAAGTCATTGCATTACCTTCGCCGTTGGGCATAAGCCTTGAAAAAAAAAGCTGGAGAGCGGCCTGAGTCTGGAAAAGATAACGGTGCCGCTGGGAGTGATCGGCATCATTTATGAATCACGGCCAAACGTAACGTTTGATGTATTTGCCCTGTGCCTCAAATCCGGTAACGCCTGCATTCTAAAAGGAGGCAGTGATGCCGAATATTCAAACAGGAAGATTGTGTCGATTATCAAAGACGTGTTGGAAGCATGTGAAGTGAATCCTGGCATCATTGAATTGCTTCCCTCCGATCGGTCGGCTACCACCGAACTTCTTCAGGCGGTTGGCTATGTGGATATCATCATTCCGAGAGGCAGTCAAAACCTCATCGACTACGTGAGGGAAAATTCGAAAGTACCGGTAATCGAAACGGGAGCAGGTATTGTTCACGCTTATTTCGACAAAAGCGGCGATACAGCGAAAGGCGCCGACATCATTTTCAATTCAAAGACCCGCAGAGTGAGCGTATGCAATGCGCTGGATTGCCTGATCATTCACAAGAACAGGTTATCTGATTTACCAACGCTTACCCAAAAGCTTGCCGACAAAAATGTGACGATCTATGCCGATGAACAGGCGTATGCTGAACTCAAGGGAAATTACCCTGACAGGTTGCTGGAACACGCTGCCCCTACACATTTCGGCACCGAGTTTCTGGATTATAAAATGAGTGTCAGAACGGTAAATAATATGGACGAAGCGCTTGATCATATTGCCTCACACAGTTCCAAGCACAGTGAAGCAATCATTGCAAATGATGAACAGGCAATTGATCTATTTTTGAAGAGTGTGGATGCCGCCGCTGTCTATGCAAACGCATCAACAGCTTTTACCGATGGCGCACAGTTTGGCCTCGGAGCAGAAATTGGTATCAGTACTCAGAAACTCCATGCGCGTGGCCCCATGGCCTTGAGAGAAATGACTTCTTATAAGTGGCTGGTAAAGGGAGATGGAACCATCAGAGTTCCTTAAGGGTACTTACTTGTTTTTGCCCATTCGTTACAGGTACTTGAGATTGGGGAGCGTGACAATAAATTCTGTTCCCTTGCCATATTCCGAATGAACATCAACTGTTCCCCCTAATTTGCGAATGGCTTCCCTCACGATGTACAAGCCCAGTCCCGAACCCGTTCCCCTGCTGGAGGCCCGGAAAAACATATCAAATATTTTCGGAACTGATTCAGACGGAATCCCCTCTCCATTGTCGGCAATACTGATTGTAACCTGCCTGTCACCTGTTTTTACATCGATCTTCAGATAAGGATCATCCTTTCGAATGTCAGCATACTTGATCGCATTTGAAATGAGGTTGTTAAAGATGATATTCAGTCGCGTTGGAGACGAGTAAAATTCATTCTCCTGTTTCACCGATACAACTTTCTTTATACGATTGAAGTGATCCATGAAATGAAGTTGCTCAAAGGTAGAGTGGATAACGGCTTGAAAATTTACCGACTCAGATTCGATTTCAAGACGGGTATTGCGCGAGTGATCAACGATATCCTTAATGAAATAGTCAAGCCGAAGAAGGCTTCGCTTTTGCATGTCCAGAAGTTGTCCGATGTTATCGACATTTTGTTCAAGACGGGCCACTTCAATGAGCCCAAGCAAAGAGGCAATTGGTGCCCGAAGGTCGTGAGATGCAGAATAAACAAATCGATCCAATTCAGTATTGGTCTTTACCAATTCTTCATGTCGATCGAGCAAAGCCTGTTGGGTTGCCTTTCGTTCAGTGATATCGCTTTCAATGGCGATGAATTGCACAACCTTGCCAGCCTTATCATAAATCGGTTGTACCTCTATTGATACCCAATAACTCGTGCCGTCCTTACTGTAATTCAGGATTTCAACATCCTTAAATCCCTCGCCAGCACACAGTTTCTGTCCCATAAAATCAGACACCGTGTCATCGGTTCCGGGTCCTCTCAGAAAACTACCGGGCTTTTTTCCAATTACTTCGTCGAGCGCATATCCTGTTATCCTGGTAAATGCAGGGTTGACCCACTCAATTTTTCCTTCTCCGTCCGCTATCACAACCATGTTTGTTGTTGCATTGGCCACCAGGGCGAGGCGCCTATTCTCCTCCTCTGCTTTCTTTCGTTCACTGATATCCCGAACCATAGCCTGGATAAAAACCTCATCATTGAGATCAAGTCTGTTAAGGGATACCTCGGCATCAAACGGTGTTCCGTCGTAGCGGATATGTTTCCATTCAAAAAACTGGGGGACCCCTGATAAGGCCGCATTAATTTTTTCCATGGCCGATTCCTCTGACGGACGTCCATCCGGTTGATGCGAAGGCGAGAATCGGTAAGGTGTCTGTCCTACAATTTGCTCCCGGGTACATTGGAAGATGCGAAGGGTAGCCGCATTGCAATCAATAAAGGTTCGGTTATCCATCATGAAGATGGCATCACTTGCAGAATTGAATAGTTTCCTGAAACGGAATTCACTTTTTTGGAGATCTTCTGCTGCCCTTTTTGTTTCTGTCACATCAATTGAAACGCCGATAACGTAGGTGACTTTACCTGTTACATCAAACAGCGGAGAGTAACTATTCTCAAAGGTCGATCCATTGATCGTCGCCTCAGTAACTACATGGAGGCCGCTCAACGCTTTTTTGATGCTTTCAATGATATGAGGGTTATCATCCGCTAATTGAAAAATAGACTGCCCTGTCCAGATAGCCGGCTTAAATCCTAAGCGGGTAAGGTCAAAATTGGCTGACATCGTCACCTGTCCACTGTCGTTGATCAAAAACGTTGCGACGGGTTCCTGCCTTATGGCTTTTTGAATATCAGATGCTTCGCTTCGCATACTCCATTCCCGCTACAACCTAAAAGTTTTTTGATGCATTTGAAAGGAAGATCCGAGTTTTAACGGATGAGGTTCGGGGACGTATGAAACAAAATAAAGTTACGCGGGGTCGCGATAACGAGTCATAATTTCGACGATCTCATCCTTAGAGAACCCGAGCTTCTCACCGACCATTTCGATAAGTTCCATTTCAGCCGGGGAAATTTCACCATCAACGATGGCAAGATCAATCATCTCATGAAGTTGAGTTATCTTCTCTTTTTGATTTTGCGGGATAATGTACTTGTACTCATCCGCGCGGGAGAGCATAATGTTAAGCCGGTCGAGGGGTATCTCCCGCTGAAACGCAATTTGCGATAAGGCCACTCTTTCTACATCTTTTATGTTTCCATCGGCGGCACTTAAGGAAACAAGATTCCGGAAATGTTGCAATCGGATAGGGTCTAACATGATCTGAACAGTTTAAGTTTAAAAAATTTGTTTTAACGTTAGCTTAAAAAATTGTAACTGAAAACCATCAACATCACAAAGCTGGTCGAAAATAATGTTTTCATCTGACAGTTCAAAACAAATAGCTCAGGGTTTAAAGCAAATTCATATGGACCCAGGAAAGCCAGCCGTTCATTCGATTACCGTGGTTGTCACGGGCGAATCACCGTTACAGGAAGACCCGCCAAACGCACCCGTCGGCACCATCCTCATGAATTGTGACAATCATTTTATTTCAGGCTGCTCAGACGGCGGAATTTATCAACAGATCGCACCCGCGGTTTCCCTTGAACAAGGTCATCTTGCGCCCGCAAAAAATCACTGTCAATCGAACAAATAAATTGGTATATTTTACGGTTCTTTTTTAACGATCAAACGAATCATGATAAACAGACGAAAATTTATCCGGCAAAGCGCAACTGGATTAGCCAGCCTTACCTTGAGCCAGGGCTTTGCCAACATCATCATTCCTCAACAAAAGGAGAAACTTGGCGTCGCGTTAGTGGGTCTTGGTTACTACAGCACGGATCTCCTCGCACCAGCATTGCAGTTGACAAAGCATTGCCAACTCGTTGGTATCGTGACAGGAACACCCTCCAAGGCTGAGACATGGAAGCAGAAGTACAATATTCCGGATAAAAACATTTACAATTATCAGAATTTTGATACCATCGCCAATAATCCTGACATCGATGTGATCTACGTCGTGCTCCCACCTTCCATGCATGCTGAATATTCCATACGGGCAGCCAAAAGCGGGAAACACGTTTGGTGTGAGAAGCCAATGGCCATTAGTGTTGCGGAGTGTCAGAACATGATCGACGCGTGTAATAAAAATAAAGTAAAGCTGAGCATAGGTTATCGCATGCACCACGAGCCGAACACTCAAAAGCTTATCCAATTCAGAAAAGATAATACTTACGGAAAGGTAATCAAGGTTGAGGCAATGGCTGGCTACTTTGATCCCCGGACAGACCATT
>DASUGQ010000039.1:0-3580 GCA_036273935.1 Cyclobacteriaceae bacterium
GACGATTGAATTCAAAAAGTCCTTAGCTCTTTTTAACCGATTAGAGAAATAGCCCATTGCCCGCCTTAGGTTTAGGATCAATCGGAACCTGTGGAGTCACCGATTCAAAAACAGTAAGAAACAAAACTACATTTTTTTGCCAAAGGCTCAAGTAACGGCGACTTACATAAATCAAGGTTATCTTACACGATGGCAAGCACCCAAATTGATGAGTAATCGTGTTCGTGGTACAAAATATTTGCCATTAGCGGGAGTAAGGCCGTGAACCTTACATGGCGTTGACTGAATGCAAGAGAATTATAACAAGAAATGAACTACAGAAAAATACACACCCAGGCCCAACAAGTCATTGGTAGTTGTAATAAACGGCCCGGAGGCAAGAGCAGGATTAAAACCCAATTTATTCAAAATCAATGGCGTGAGTGTACCGATGAATGACGCGAAAACCACGACGCAAAAAAGGGCAAGGGAAACCACAAGGGCAAGTTGGCTTTTTCCATCAAGCAACAGGTTTGCAACGTACACCGTTAAGCTTAGGAACAAACCATTGAGCAATGCCACGAGAAATACTTTTAACAAACGCTTCACTAAAATCTCCTCTACATATCCCGGATTAGATAGACTTTGAACAACAATTGATGACGACTGAATGCCAACATTTCCCCCGGTTGCCTGGATCAGCGGGATAAAGAAAGCGATCGCAGTAATTCGTACCAGTTCATGCTCAAACACGCCCATAAACTTGGCACTGAGAATTCCTCCAATGATTCCAATTAATAACCATGGCAAACGCGCACGCGTGTTTCTCCAAACACTGTCGTCTTCTTCGATGTCCTCTGTGATACCCGCCATCATTTGACGTTCCTCGTCAGCAGTTTCAGTTATTACATCCACAACATCATCGATTGTAATGCGTCCAACCAAATGCCCCTGAACATTAACAACCGGCACGGACTCAAGATCATAACGCCGCATGATCTCGGCGACCTCCCGATCTTCAAGGTACGTCTCGACACTGACGAAATCCTTTTCGTAGATATCGGCTACAAGTGTTCTTACATCGGATATGATAAGGTTTTGCAACGCCACCCTCCCAAGCAGTTTATCATGATCATCCACCACGTACACGGTGTAAAATTTGGTAACGTTCTCCGCCTGCTTGCGGATTTCATCGATGCATTGAACTACCGTCCAACTTACCCTGGCCTTGATTAACTCTTTGGCCATCAAGCCACCCGCAACGTTCTCTTCATAACGCAAAAGCTCTGTTACCTGAATGCGCAATTGATCCTCCAGACCGGAAAGCACTTCTTCCCTCAGCTTAATCGGCAATTCATTCAGGATATCGGCGGCATCGTCGGAATCGAGAAGATTGATCATAGCAGAAATCTCCAACGGCTGATAAATGAGCAAGTAGTGCTTACGTGTGTCGCTGTCAAGGTCATTGATTATTTCCGACTGCCTTTCGAGCGGAAGAAGGTCCATAACATATTTGGATTCCTCAGCATTGAATTCATAAAGAAGAGCCGTGATATCAGCAGCCTTTACAGGGGCCAACGCTTTATGAATAAAACGATCGTCCCGCTCGTCAAGCGCCTGCTGAAAACGATCTCTGAATTCCTTTGTTAATTCAAACTCCCGTGACACGATGTTGCTCTATTATCAATGTAAGCTGAATAAACTCCTCCACCGACAATTGTTCGGCCCGCTTATCAAGCATGGCCCGAGTTGAAATGGCAGGGGGCAAATTTAAATTTTTTAATGCGTTGCGCAACGTTTTACGTCTGTTATTGAACCCTTGCTTTACAACTCTTGTAAATAAGTTCTCATCACATGGGAGGCTAACCCTCTCATTACGCGTCAGGCGAATTACTCCTGACATAACCTTTGGCTGCGGGTGAAAAACGCCCGGAGAAACTTTAAAGAGAAATTCGATAGAGTAGTAAGTCTGTAACAACACACTTAATATTCCATAGGTTTTGTTGCCGTGCTGTGAGGAAATCCTGTCGGCAACTTCTTTTTGGAGCATGCATACGACTTCTGCCACCAGGTTTCTATGCTCAAGTATTTTAAATAATATTTGCGACGAAATGTTATAAGGAAAGTTTCCGATGATTGAAAATGGAGCTCGAAAAACCGACGGAACGTCCATTTCCAGAAAATCTCCCTCAATGAGATGATCCTTCAACTGCGGAAACTTTTCCTTTAGATAAATAACGGACTCCTTATCTATTTCGATAACGTAAAGGTCTATTCCTTTAAGCATCACGAGGTACTGCGTCAATACGCCCATGCCAGGGCCAATCTCCAACACCTTGCGCGGTTCGCCCTGCAAGGAAAGCGACTCAATAATTTTCCTGGCGATATTCTGGTCGCGCAAAAAATGCTGTCCAAGAAATTTTTTCGGACGAATCGTCATCGTGAATCATTATCCATAAGGTCTTCTGGCGTACATTGGGCAATCTACAAGGAACAAACTAAAATTTTTGTTAAATCGCGTAAGAAATGACTTTACATGACAAGAGGTAATGAAAAACCACGTATCGGAATAACCATAGGTGATCTAAACGGTGTCGGTCCGGAAGTTATATTGAAGGCCCTGGCGGATACTCGTCTTTTATCCATTGCAACCCCGGTTATCTATGGATCGTCGCGGGCGATCTCTTTCTATAAAAAGTCCATGAACCTTGAAGAGTTTAATTATATCCAGGTAAAAGCTAAGGGACAATTTGCCCCAAAGCATGTCAATGTTGTAAACTGTTGGGAAGATGCAATTGAAATAAATCCCGGGAAGGCATCGGTTGAAACCGGCAAGGCTGCCTTCAAGGCCATTGAACAAGCATGCCATGAGTTGAAAGAGGGACTCATCGATGCATTGGTTACCGCCCCCATCGATAAAAAGACGATCAACCATGACGCATTCCCGTTCAAGGGTCATACAGAATATCTGACCAGCTTCTTTGACGGCAAAGAAAGTTTAATGTTGATGTGCAGCGAAACGTTAAAGGTTGGATTGGTGACTGAACATGTCCCACTCCGTGAGGTGGCATCGCTGATTACAAAGGAAACAATTACATCCAAGCTATTGCTGCTGGAACAATCCCTTCAAAAAGATTTTGGGATCTCCAAACCAAAGATTGCTGTATTGGGTCTAAACCCTCATGCAGGAGATGGGGGCTTGTTGGGATCGGAGGAAGACGAAATTATCAGGCCGGTGATTATTGAGCTGAAAAACAAAGGGAAACTTGTTTCGGGACCTTTTCCGGCTGATGGTTTCTTCGGCTCAGATTCGGCAAAGAAATTTAATGGCGTACTGGCGATGTATCACGATCAGGGATTGATTCCTTTTAAAACCCTGAATTTTGAAAGAGGCGTTAACTTTACAGCCGGGCTAAGTGTTATTCGTACATCGCCCGACCACGGAACGGCTTATGCAATTGCCGGAAAAAACATTGCCGATGAAACCTCAATACGGGAAGCCATTTACCTGGCCATCGATGTATTAAAGGTTAGAAATGAACCATCTAAAGAAAAATAACCTTAATTGGTTGTTTGTATTTGCCATTTAACTGGTCTCTAA
>DASUGQ010000040.1:0-6681 GCA_036273935.1 Cyclobacteriaceae bacterium
CCAGCGCCTAATATGGTAATTCGTTGGGTCATCTGAGTTTCAGGGTTGCGAGGGTAAGGATTGCTAATAATATGCCCACAATCCAGAAGCGTGTGACAATTTTTGCTTCAGGAATATTTTTCTTCTGATAATGATGATGCAGGGGTGACATCAGAAAAATTCTCCGGCCTTCACCATATTTCTTTCTAGTGTATTTGAAATAGGATACCTGAATAATAACGGATAAATTTTCCACAATGAAAATTCCGCACAGTATCGGAATGAGCAACTCCTTTCGCACAGCCAGCGCCAACACGGAAATAATCCCCCCAAGTGTGAGGCTCCCGGTATCACCCATGAAGACCTGTGCGGGATAAGCATTGTACCAAAGGAATCCGAGGCAAGCGCCAACGAATGCCGTGCAAAAAATTACCAGTTCCGATAAATTGGGAATGTACATGATGTTCAGATAACTACTGAAGTCAATGCGTCCCGATAAATACGCCAGTATGGCAAGCGTAAGCCCGATAATTCCGGAAGTACCGGCAGCCAACCCATCAATTCCGTCTGTAATATTTGCACCGTTGGAAATCAGCGTAATGATAAAGATCACGACGCCCACATAAAGTATCCATGTGTAGTCAGCGGGAAGGAATGGAATCAGTTTTCCATAATCCAATTCGTTATTCTTCACGAAGGGAACGGTGGTCTTAGTCGACTTGACATCGTTGTACTCCATCCTGTCCTCCATATCTTGAAGCAAAAATGTATTTTCAATCATGGCAACTGACCGTGGAGTAACTTCGCGGATAACAACATGTTTATTAAAGTATAGCGTGAGGCCAACGATAAGTCCGAGTCCTACCTGGCCTACAATCTTAAATCTACCCGCCAGTCCCCTCTTGTCCTTCTTGAAGACTTTGATGTAATCGTCCAGGAAACCAATTAAGCCTAACCACACGGTCGCGACAATCAGCAAAACGACATATACATTATCAATTTTCGCAAACAGGAACGTAGGAATAAGAATGGCCGCGATCATGATCAATCCACCCATCGTTGGGGTACCTTTCTTCTCGATCTGTCCTTGCAATCCCAGATCGCGAATCTCTTCACCCACTTGCTTCTTTCGCAAATAGCTGATCAACCCCTTGCCAAATGATATCGTGATCAACAATGAGAAAAATGCCGCCATCCCTGCGCGGAATGAAATGTACTGAAACACTCCAGCACCGGTGACGTCGAATTCTTTGTCGAGATAGTTGAACAAATAATATAACATCTCTTAATTTGTCATGAGTTTCATCATTCTTCTTACTACTTCCCTATCATCAAAGGGATGCTTCACGCCCTTGATTTCCTGATAAGTTTCGTGACCTTTACCAGCAACAAGAATAATGTCCTTTTCCCGAGCCATCATGCAGGCTGACTTTATCGCCTCCTCACGGTCGGGCATAACCAGGGTTTTCCTGGCATCACTGGGTGTTACCCCGGTTTGCATTTCTTTAATAATTTCCATTGGCTCTTCATCGCGTGGATTATCCGACGTAAGAATCACTTTATCGCTAAGCCTGCAGGCAATAGAAGCCATGAGCGGCCGTTTAGATTTATCGCGGTTTCCGCCGCATCCCACCACCGTTATCACTTGTTCATTGCCGGACCTAAACTGAACTATTGTTTCGAGTACATTCTTCAAAGCGTCTGGTGTATGGGCATAATCAACAATCGCCGTAATTTTCGATCCTGGGGTAACGAGTTCAAACCTGCCCGGAGCGCCACTCAAAACGGATAGATGGCGCAGTACTTCGTCAGCATCTTCTCCCAATAAAACGGCAGCTCCATAAACACCCAAAATATTATAAGCATTGAAATCACCGATCAGTTTGAACCAGACACTTTTTCCTTCTATCTCCAATTCAAGCCCTTCGATCGTATTGGAGATGATCTTGCCTTTAAAGTCGGTCATCTTTTTCAATCCGAAAGTGTTCCTGGACGCTTTTGTGTTCTGCAACATCACCATACCGCGTTTATCATCGGCGTTGACCAAAGCAAATGCGTCCGACGAAAGCTCATCAAAAAATTTCTTCTTGGCTTTAATGTAATTCTCGAACGTTTTGTGGTAATCCAGATGGTCGTGCGTGATGTTCGTAAAAATTCCACCTGTGAACTTCAGACCGGCGATGCGTTCCTGATCCACTGCGTGAGAACTTACTTCCATAAACACATGGGTACAACCGGCACCAAGCATAGTTTGCAAAAGTTCATTTAATTGAATCGGATCCGGAGTGGTGTGAGTAGCGGGTACGTCTTTATCCACAATTTTATTCACAACTGTGGATAACAATCCGGAACGATGACCCAATGCGCTGAAAAGCTGATAAAGAAGCGTCGCCGTTGTGGTTTTACCGTTTGTTCCCGTTACTCCCGTCAGTTTAAGTTTCTCCGATGGGTTGTCATAGAAGTTAGAGGAAATTACTCCCAACGCCTGTGCGCTGTTTTTCACCGTCACAAACGTCACCTTCTCCGCTATCGAATCTGGCAACGCTTCACAAACAACTGCGACCGCTCCACTTTCAATCGCTTTACTGATAAAGGTGTGCCCATCGCTTAATGTTCCTCGAACTGCGATAAATAAAAACCCGGGTTGAACTTTACGTGAATCAAAACAAATCCCGTTCACTTCAATGCTCATGTCACCATAAGTTGATGTAAGGGAGACCTTGTAAAGAAGATTTTTCAATTCACGCATTTGTTTCACTGCTTGACTTTAACCCCTCCTCAACTCCACACTACGTGGAGCCGAAGAGAAGAACCAACTATTGCTACTAACCAAGTCTTAAATAAATTCTGTCACCTTTTTTTATCCTCACGCCCGGGGCAAGGGATTGTTGAACCACTCTTCCGCTTCCGTCATGAAGGACCGTTAGCCCAGCCTGTTCAAGTAAGTAAATGGCATCGCGGAAGGTCATCCCGCTAACGTCTGGCACGATATTCCTGCCGACGAGTGCCTCCTTCCAATCGACTGAACTGCCATTGCGGGCCGTCCGCACCCATTCATTTTCTGTACGGGAATGATTCGAGACTCCCAATTCATTACATATCATTGTCAACTCCTCCAGATTACCAGCTTTAATGACCGGAAGAGTACTGTTGTCTTCATATTTTTTTTTCTCCAGGGCAAGGTGCAAATTGACATCACGTGCATAAATGTTGTCTGCAATTTCCTTGAACACCGGAGCGGCTACATTACTTCCATATTGTTGCCATCCCCGTGGATTTTTGATCAATACTATCGCGCTGTATTTGGGAGCGTGAGCGGGAAAATATCCGACAAATGATGTCATGTACTTCCGCGTGTACTTGCCCTTATCTAAAATCTGAGCCGTGCCTGTTTTACCAGCAATCCTGTAGTGAGTACCTTTTATGTTCTTAGCTGTGCCCCTTTCGACGACGCCCTCTAAAAGAAGCTTTAGTTTGTTCAATGTTTTACCTGAACAAATTTTTCCGTTAATCACATCTGTTTCGAAAGATTCTCTGCTCTCATCGGCCCGTTTTACCGACTTAACAATAATGGGCTTGATCATCACACCATCATTTGCCACGGCGTTATACATCGCCAGGGTATGAAGTGGTGTGATCTCAATACCATATCCATAAGCCATCCAGGGTAAACTGATTCCACTCCACCCTTTTTCTCCGGGACGTTTGAACTTCGGGGTTGGTTCGCCCAGAATTTGAATGCCTAATGGTTTTGTTAATTTAAGCTTGTCAATATGGTCAATGAATCGCTGCGGATGCAGGCCAAAATATTTATCCGCCAGTTTCGCCATGGCCACATTGGATGAATGTTCAAATGCTTCCTGTATGGTCACCGTTCCGAGACCCTCATCTTCATGATCGCGCACTTTGTGGTTATAGAACTGATATTCACCATTACCGGTATCGACGCTATCAGACAATTCGATATTGGTATCTTCCAGCAAAGCCATCATGGTGACCAGTTTGAAGGTCGATCCTGGTTCAAACAATCCACATGCAGCGTAATTGAATTTTTCATAGAATCCACCGGATCCATTGCTACTCAAATTCGAGATAGCCTTTATCTCACCTGTTTTCACTTCCATTACGACAACGAGACCATCGTCAGCATCGTGTTTTCTCATGGCGTTGAGCAGGGCCGTTTCTGCAACATCCTGAAGATTGATGTCGAGCGTTGTTTCAAGATCGAAGCCGTTAACAGCTTTAACATTATTTGCATCGAAGATGGGTTTCCAGACACCACCGGCAATCTTTTGGTAATAGGCGTAACCGTCTTGCCCGCCAAGCTGTTCGTTGAAACTGTATTCCAACCCCGCGCCTTTTTCATTCTCATTTACAAAACCAATAGTACGTCGACTTAAGTTTGAGAAAGGTCTGTACCGCACATCAACCTTTTCAAAAATAACGCCACCAGCCAGACGTCCCTCCCGGAAGATGGGCCAATCCATCATCGTCTTTTTATCCTGGTAATCAATTCTTCGCTTATTGAGGATGACATATTGCTTACCCGACTCGCGCGCGTCTTTCAACATCCTTCGATATCCCTCTCGCGATTTATCTCTGAAGAATCGCGACATGAAATACGCCAGCGAATCCAGGCCCTCATTGAAGACTTCATCCCTGGCCAGCGTTGCATCAAAAGCAACGCGATAAAATGGTAACGATGTTGCCAGCAAGCTGCCGTTATCGGAATAAATGTTTCCTCTCGTGGCTTTTACCCGCTTGTAATCAAATGAAATGCGTTCGCCCATGGCTGCCCATTTTTCTCCTTCAGCAAACTGAATGTAGCCTACCTTCACCACGATGGCTATGGCAAACAGCATCACTAACAGAAAGGCAATGCGAACCCGCAGTAATATGGAAGTCTTAATATTCACCTTCCTCAACCTCTATTTTATATGGGGGAGTTAGACTTTCTTTTAATCCAAGCTCCTTGACTTTCCTGGCAAGTTCAGATTGCTTGCTGGCAAACATCAGATCAGATTTTAATGTGGTATAGTCTGCGCGAAGATCTTCTACATCTGTCTGGATTTGATTTATTCTCCTCACGGTTTTCTCAGCATAATGCGTGTTGCCGATGTAGAGCAGTCCCAACAACATCACAAAAAGAATCTTAGGTAAATAATCAACAGGGAAGCCCTCCTCGAAGTAGTTCTCCAGTTTGATTTTTTCTTCCAAACCGGAGAACAGGCTTCTGCCCTTGCTACCCTTTTTAAAGCCAATCTTGAACTTGTTCTTACTCATAGCGGAGTTCAATTTTAAATCCTTTCACCTATTCTCAACTTTGCACTTCTCGCGCGACTATTTTCATCAATCTCTTCTTCACTTGCCTCCAGTGGTCGGCGCGTTATGGGAAGGAATGGCTTGATTTCATTTCCAAAGAAATCTTTCTCCACTTCACCAAACACCTTTCCCTTGCTTAAATAGTTCTTCACCATTCTGTCTTCCAGCGAGTGATAGGATAATACTACCAATCGCCCGCCCTTATTAATCACTTCGCCACATTGGTGCAAAAAATCTTCAAGCGCTTTCATTTCTTCATTGACTTCAATCCTCAATGCCTGAAACACCTGGGCGAAATATCTATTCTCCTTTCCTTTAGGAGCTAAAGCCGACAATGCATTTTTTAAGTCACTCGTTCGCATAAATTTTTTATTTACACGATGTTGAACAACGGTGCGGGCAGCGGTTCTTGCGTTTCTTATCTCACCATACATTCCAAAAATCTTGTGCAGCTCAACTTCCGGGTAGTCATTCAATACTTTAGCCGCTGTGAGGGAACCACCTTTATGCATTCGCATATCCAATGGTCCATCGTAGCGGGTTGAAAAGCCTCGTTCCGGGGAATCGATCTGATGAGAGGAGACGCCGAGATCGGCCAAAACACCATCTACTTTAGATACTCCATTCAACTTCAAATACTTTTTCAAGTACCTGAAGTTGGTGTGACAAAATGTAAAAGAACGACTGGCTATCCGTTCAGCCTGCTGTCTCGCGTCCTCATCCTGATCGAAAGCAATCAAACGGCCTTCCCTGATATTTTCTAAAATCGCCAGGGCATGTCCTCCCCCACCAAAGGTTGCGTCCACATACACGCCATCCGATTTTATATTCAACGCCGAGATGCATTCTTTCAGCATCACCGGGCGATGATAAGCGCTGCGCGTGTTATCTGATTCCTGACCTTCGTTGGCTTTCTTCGTCATTCGTCTGCACTGATTTACAATTCATCAACAAAGCCGAACACTAAAACCACTGCCCACGGCAGATCAGACATCGAGATATTTTTGCGCCAGTTTTGACAACTCACTTGGATCGCTGATAAGGTGTTTTTCGTATTGTGCCGGATTCCATATCTCAACACGAGTACCCATGCCAACAAGGGTTACGTCCTTTTCCAGTTGGGCAAAAGCAAGCATGTTTTTAGGAATGAGAAAGCGGCCGTTGCCATCCATCTCAACTTCAGCTATTCCAGGGAGCATGCTCCTTTGCAGAAGCCGATACTCGGGGTTGAACTCGCTAAGCGCTGTGATTTTGGCATACACCTTTTTGAATTCCACCAGGGGATAAAGGATGAGGCAAGGCTCATAACCCAACCGAAGGACGAGTTGATTCGATCCCTCGGGGAGTTGGGCTTTGATTCGCGCAGGGAGGACCAACCTC
>DASUGQ010000041.1:0-11509 GCA_036273935.1 Cyclobacteriaceae bacterium
TGATGTGGTACGTAATTGCCGGGATTGGAATAATTTCAACAATTTTGATGGTGTTATACAATCAATTCCTTGCTCCGAAGAGCATTGAACAGTAAAAATCTAAACCTAAACATAAATGGAGCAACCTAAATCTACATTTAAACCGTACGTTCCACCAGAGCAGACCATGGCTGAATTCACGGCCAAGTCGATTATTCTTGGGTCACTGTTTGGTATCATGTTCGGATCATCAACGGTCTATCTTGCGCTGAAGGCGGGATTAACCGTTACTGCATCGATTCCCATTGCAGTGATTGCAATTACTTTGGGACGTAATCTTTTAAAAACCACCATTCTCGAAAACAACATTATTCAGACCACGGGTTCAGCAGGTGAGTCGATCGCAGCGGGTGTGGTTTTTACGTTACCTGGTTTTCTTTTTCTCTCACCTGGTGAAAATGGGTTGAGTGTGGGTGAAGCGTATTTTGATTACTTGACTATACTTATTCTCGCTGCCTTTGGTGGTATGCTTGGAACATTAATGATGATTCCACTAAGGCGATCTCTCATTGTGAAAGAACACGGAACGTTACCTTATCCGGAAGGGACTGCATGCGCTTCGGTGCTGCAAGCAGGCGAAAAAGGTGGCGTGTTTGCACAGACCGCATTTATCGGAATGGGTGTTGCCTTCGCTTATGCGGTGCTGCAAAAGGTATTTCATATCATTGCCGAAACACCGTCTTATGTTACCAGTCAGGCTAACAAGTATTGGCCATCGGCCGCAACAAGGGGCGAGATCACACCCGAATACCTGGGTGTAGGATATATTATTGGACCGCGTATTTCGGGGGTGCTTGTTGCCGGTTCTGTCTTAGCCTGGTGGGGATTGAATCCTCTATTGGCTACTCTCGTTGAGCCTGCTGTCATCGCGGAGCAACTCGTTAAGCTCGGCTATCTTGTCGATGTGAATACGGCAGGCGGGCCGGGTGCGTGGGATCCGACAACGCACACTTTTGGAAGTTATGCTGACGCGATCTATCGAGCCTATATCAGACAAATTGGAGCGGGCGCCGTGGCTGCAGGGGGGTTCATAACCTTAATCAAAACCATTCCAACTATTGTAAGCTCATTTCGCGAGAGCATCGGTTCTCTAAAGGAAAAGAGCGAAGTTGCTGTGTCGCGTACTGAGAATGACTTATCATTTAAGGTTGTGGTGATAGGGAGCGTTATTCTTGTGCTTCTTGTAGCGTTCCTCCCAAATATTCCAGGTGACAGTTTTATTCAAAAACTTTTGATCGGAATTCTGGTCATTATTTTCGGATTCTTCTTTGTAACCGTCTCCAGTCGAATCGTTGGCCTTGTCGGAACCAGCAATAATCCAATCTCAGGTATGACCATTGCTACGTTGATGGGAACCTGTTTGATCTTCACAAGCGTGGGATGGTCCGGAAAATTATATGAACCACTGGCGTTAGTTGTGGGAGGTATGATTTGCATCGCTGCTGCCAATGCGGGTGGAACTTCCCAGGATTTAAAAACGGGATACATCGTAGGCGCGACGCCAAAGTATCAACAGTTGTCGCTCTTTATTGGTGCAATTGTTTCTTCAATTGCAATTGGTCTTGTTGTAAAAATTCTTGACACACCTACCCCGGAGATGGTTGCCCAGGGATTAACGCACGCAATAGGAAGTGACAGGTATCCGGCACCCCAGGCAACGTTGATGGCAACACTGGCGCGTGGCATTCTTTCATTTAACCTTGACTGGCAATTTGTAATGGTCGGCGTTTTCATTGCCTTAACAATGGAACTGTGCGGAATCAAAGCTTTGGCCTTTGCCATTGGACTATATCTTCCCCTTGCCACGACGCTGCCAATTTTTGCCGGTGGAGCTCTAAAGGGTTATGTAGACTGGAGATCGGAACGAAAGGGGGAACAAAAGGAAGATGAGGAACTTGGACGTGGAAGCTTATTCGCCACCGGATTGATTGCTGGTGGTGCAGTGACCGGAGTAGTTGTTGCCATCTTCGCCGTTGTGCTTCCTGAAATAATGGCTGGAGTAAACCTGGAACACTTTGTTACGCATACGATGGGAGATGTCGCTTACCAAATCATGGGCACATTGTTTTTCTTAGGTATGATGTTCTTGCTCTACAGGTTGGCGACAAAGAAATAATCAAACCGTTTTAAAATCTAGCCGCGCGACACGAGGTTGCGCCGCCCTTTTATTTTCAGATCATGGTTAGGTTAGGGCAGATGGTTTGAAAAATACTAATGAAGTTCTTTGAACGGCATCGGTACATCTATTTCAATAATTTAAATTTGTTTTAAAAAATAATGCCATTGAGATTCCAGCCTGTTTCATATATACTAATATTACCGTTTTTAATAGCGTGTTCCGCGCACAAAACTGACACCGAAAAGTCAACCCAACCTGATTCTACCTCGGCAAAATTGGGACAAGTGATTTTTACAGAAAACTGCAGCACGTGTCACAATTTCAAGCAGGATGGCATTGGGCCCCAGCTGGGAGGCATAACGTCGGTAGTGAGTGCAGACTGGGTCAAACGATTTATCAAAGACCCGAAAGCTATTGTCGAATCAGGCGATGAACGCGCCTCGCGCCTTCACGAGGAGTTCAAAACTATTATGCCTCCGTTCCCACAATATTCTGATGAAGAACTGAATGGCATCATAGCTTTTTTATCTACCCATAAAGCCCCTCCTGGAAAAAATATTATTGATCCTAATGCGCTGAAAGATCCTATCCCGGAGACCATTCCCATGTCTGATCTCGTGATAGAAATGGAAGAAGTAACACAAATACCTCCCTCCAGTGATCAGGGTCAGCTTACTCGGATTTGCAAATTGGACACTAAACCCGGAACGAACGATCTTTTCATTGTTGATCTTCGTGGACGATTGTATCAGCTTGTCAACAATCAGCCAGTGCTTTACCTCGATATGGCAAACGAATTTCCAAGTTTTATTGACAAGCCCGGACTGGCAACCGGCTTTGGCAGTTTTGCTTTTCACCCCGACTTTCGAACTAATGGACTGCTTTACACCTCACATACTGAGGCACCGGGCTCTGGAGTTGCAGATTTCAGTTATGCCGATTCTATCAAGGTCATGTTGCAATGGGTATTGACCGAATGGAAAACAGATCAACCCGACGCAATTCCATTTAAAGGAAAAGGCAGAGAGCTTTTGCGCATAAACATGGTGCATTCCTACCATGGAATACAAGAGGTAACGTTCAATCCACTGGCCAAACCGGGAGATAAGGATTACGGATTGCTGTACATCGGCATTGGCGATGGATCGAGCGTCGAATTTGGATATCCTTTCCTTGCCCATAGCCAGGAAAAGATCTGGGGAACAATCATCCGCATCGACCCCGCAGGGAAGAACAGTAAAAACGGTAAGTACGGGATTCCTCAGACCAACCCATTTGTAAATGCCGGTGATCCGAATACACTCGGGGAGATTTACGCGTACGGATTCAGAAACCCGCATCGAATCTCATGGACAAAATCCGGGCAGATCATCGCTTCTAATATCGGTCATCATAACATTGAGTCATTGAACCTGATCTTGCCTGGACATGATTATGGGTGGCCCATTCGTGAGGGAGGATTTTTGATGGATCTGTCGAAAGGTATGAACAATGTTTATCCGTTACCTCCTGATGATAAAAAATATCACATTACCTATCCCATTGCGCAGTATGATCATGATGAAGGGAATGCCATCTCGGGAGGATTTGAATATTGGGGCGAGTCAATCCCCGCGTTAAAAGGGAAATATGTTTTTGGTGATATTGTAAATGGAAGATTGTTCTATATTGAAATGAATGACATCAAACTGGGAAGTAGCGCACCTATCAAAGAGTGGAGGATAGCCGTGAATGGACAATTGAAAACGTTGGTGGAGCTGTGTGACGCAGATAAGGTTGACGTTCGCTTTGGAAGAGATCATCTCGGCGAACTATACATAATGACCAAGCCGGATGGGAAGGTATACAGGTTGATTAACGCCAGGCATCAAAACGTGTAAAGAAAATAACCATTCATCGCGCCCCGAGCCTTTGACTGTTTTTACCCAAGTAATTCAATTCTGTGAAGAATATGATTTGATTTGCGATCGATCACCAACGTATGACGGAACGGACTTTTGATGCATTCATAAACGTCAACCGTTTCGGAATCATTATTCCAGAAGGAGGAAGAATTTTCATACTCTGTACTGGAAATCGTTCGGCGAAGTCTTGTCAGATCTTCGTCATTGATTTTTCTACACAGTGTATCCGAGTATTTCGAGTATGGAGTAAATGGCAGTTGCGAAATCGTCCTGATTACTAAACTTTTTTCAGCATCATATTCGAAATAACGGCATTCCCTCCCGGAAAGATATTTGACTTTTATGCCTGTTACATCACCGACCCTCAGGGCGTCAATGGCTTTAGCGGAAAGTGAGTCAGCCAATAACGTATAAAAAATTATTGCCTCTGTGCTTTCATCGGCTGGCCTTTTTTGAGCCTCGAAAATATTCTCGTTTTTTTTACAGGAAAGTGCAGCGAGAATAAACAGACACGGCAATAGGTATCTCATGACTTTGTATGGTGCTCAATAACTTTCGTCAGTGTTTCGAGTGCCTTCGCTTCATCAGTGTTCATTCCGCCGTCCGCAACGAATATCTCCTGAACGTCTTTAATGACATCGCCGTTGAGCGCGACCCCTTTTTTATCAAAATGATCAAAGCTGTCTTCAAGTAATTCGTTCAGCCTGGATTTGTCAAAGGTATTGTACTCGCGAATAGCGTGGTATAATTTCCTTTCCAGATCGGTACCTGCCGGAAACAGTTTTTTCATTTTTTCCTTGATCACAGCCATCTCGGACGGATCATAATTATGATCTGATTCGGAGACATGTACATAAATGAATAGAATGAAATCGGCAAATGTTGAGTGAATGACCATAGTCTCTGTATCTTTTCTTATGAGAAAGATAGGAAAAGGAAAAGAGTCTGTGAAATTAATTCAATCAGCGGTCGAATTCGCCATGTGGATAACGACTTTGATAATAGGGAAGATAATTTTATCTTAAACTTAAACCTTGCGGTGATTATCTGATCAAAGTAATTTTTCAAAATATTTAATCACGTATGAAATCGATTTTCTTTTTTTTGACAATCTGCACAGTCTTTATTAATCAATCGTATGCCCAGGAAAAAACTCAGAAAACCCCCGAACAGCGCGCAGTGGCATTGACGGAATGGATGAAAACAAATTTACAGCTTATGCCAGACCAGGAAGGAACCATTCAATCGATCAATCTCAAGTATGCAAATCTGAATGAAGGGCTTAGGACAAGCAGCAAATCCAGGATGCAGAAATTTAAGGCATTAAAATCCAATGATCAGGCAAAAGATGATGAATTAAAAGTCGTTCTAACCGACGAGCAATTCAAAATTTACGAATCCAGGAAAGAGGAACTGAAGGAGAAGTTTAAGGAAGAAGCCAGGGAAAGAAGAGGTTCTTGATCTAAACCTCAAACGTAAAACCTTTTTCGATTAATTTATCATATACCTTTTTGTCAAATCGATAGAGATTTGCCGCGCGATGGGAAACATCTTTTTGTTTTTCGTTGCAAAGGACGAGGAGATCCATTTTTATCAGTTTCCTTCTGAAATTAGGCTTGTCTAGTTTTTTTTCAAGGATCGCTTCGTATAACTCCTGAAGTTGATGAAGCGTGAATTTTTTTGGAAGAAGGTTAAATCCAATGGGCTCGTGCTGAACCTTGTGCTTAAGGTGCCTGAAACCCCATTCCAGAATTTTATTATGATCATACACCATCGATGGCACTTTGTGAATGTCGAACCATTGCGCATCGGAGACCGAAGTCCCCGGATGCAATTCAAAATCTTCCGGGTTCACCAAGGCAAAATAGGCCACAGTGATAACTCGTTTGGTGGGATACCGGTCAATGTCACCAAAAGTCCTTAGTTGTTCAAGATAGATATTCGATACCGACGTCTGTGCAGTTAATATCCGGTACGCGGCGTCGTCAACACTCTCATTATACTTAATCCATCCTCCGGGCAATGCCCATTTCCCCATGCTGATGCCCTCACCATGTTTAACCAGGAGTATATAAAGCCGGGAATTCTTAAAGCCAAAAATCAGGCAGTCAATAGACAATGCGTCAATAAAGTCACTCGAAAATTTATCCGCTAACATAGCCCGGTTACGTTTGAAATAATTTTTTTCATAATGTAGTCACTTTGACTATATTTAGCCAAAATTTTTTGGAACAAGGACCTCAAGGCCTTGGCGAGGTAGCAAATGCAAGTATAAAATAAAGGAATGCCAGCGCACGAATATCTACTTGGCTTCGATGTCGGAAGCTCTTCAGTCAAAGTTACTCTTCTCAATGCCACAACCGGTACAACGGTAAGTTCAGCCAGTTCACCGCCGACCGAAATGTCAATTACCAGTCCGCAAACCGGATGGGCTGAGCAGGACCCGGCCATGTGGTGGCAACATGCCGTTATTGCAACGAAGAAAGTTATGGAGCAATCCAAAGCGCCTGCAGAGGGAATAATAGGCATTGGAATCTCTTACCAAATGCATGGGCTCGTGGTAGTAGATGGAAATCAAAACGTGCTCCGTCCTTCTATTATCTGGTGCGACAGCAGGGCGGTTTCTATTGGTGACGATGCTTACCGGAAATTAGGTGAACAATATTGTCATGAGAATTTGTTGAACTCTCCCGGAAATTTCACTGCGTCAAAGTTGAAATGGGTAAAGGACAATGAACCCGACCTGTATAAGAAAATTCATAAGATCATGTTACCTGGCGATT
Source organism: Cyclobacteriaceae bacterium (assembly GCA_036273935.1). Lineage (GTDB taxonomy): Bacteria > Bacteroidota > Bacteroidia > Cytophagales > Cyclobacteriaceae > ZC4RG29. The sequence continues at coordinate 6,846 of DASUGQ010000041.1, forward strand.
ACCTGGGTATGCGGTTGACAGGTGAAATTTTTACTACCGTTTCGGGATTATCTGAAGGAATTCTTTGGGACTATAAGAATCAAAAAGTTGCCGATAAGCTGTTGGAATATTATGGGATCAACTCAACATTTATCCCGACTATCGTTCCGACGTTTGGTGACCAGGGAAAACTGGCATCAAAAGCAGCCAGTGAATTAGGTTTGAAAGCCGGGGTACCGGTAAGTTATCGTGCGGGCGATCAACCCAACAATGCATTTTCATTGAAGACCCTTGACCCTGGCGAGATTGCTGCCACGGCGGGTACATCAGGAGTAATTTATGGCGTTGTAGGTAAACCGGCTTCCGATAAATATTCCAGGGTCAATGCATTTGCCCATGTGAATCATAAAAATGATGACCAACGGTTGGGTATTCTTCTCTGCGTTAATGGCACCGGCATTATGAATAGCTGGTTGCGTCGGAATGTCCAGATAAAGGGCGAACCCATTTCTTACGAAACCCTTAATGATTTGGCGAAGCACGCTCCGATCGGTTCGGAAAAATTGGTGGTGCTCCCGTTTGGTAATGGTGCGGAACGGGTTTTGAAGAATAAAGAGTTGGGCGCAAGTTTCCATAACCTTGACCTTAACCGACACGATGCTTCCCATTTAAGTCGCGCTGTCCAGGAAGGAATAGTGTTTGCCCTTGGCTATGGTTTCGAAATAATGAATGCCATGGGATTGCAGTCGAAAGTGATTCGCGCGGGGAAGGCGAATATGTTCTTAAGCGAAACGTTCTGCGAGGCTTTTACTAACATCACTGGTGCACGGATTGAATTAATAAATACCGATGGATCAGCAGGAGCAGCGCGGGGCGCGGGTGTCGGCGTCGGATATTATTCACTTACTTCGGCATTTGCCGGCCTCACTTGTATTGGAGAGTATGCACCTGAAAAGAAAAAGCAGGAGGAGTATAAAAATGCATATGAAAAGTGGAAGAAAATTCTCAGTTCACAGTTAGCGGATCAAGCTTGAAGTTTTTATGTGATCCGCAGCCTGTGAATTTTTATACTAAACACTAAATCTATTCTCATGAAAGTTTTAAAAGGAAAAAAAGAATACTTCAAAGGTATTCGCGCCATTAAGTTTGAAGGAAAGGATTCAGACAATCCCCTTGCGTTCAAATATTATAATCCACGCCAACGCGTCGGCAAGAAGACGATGGAAGAACACTTCCGGTTTGCCATTGCCTACTGGCATACCTTCTGTGGAACTGGTGGCGACCCTTTTGGCGCTCCTACCAAAAACTTTCCCTGGCTGACGGGCGCAGACGCCATGCAGCGCGCTTATGATAAGATGGATGCGGCGTTTGAATTCATCACAAAGATTGGCGCACCCTTCTATTGTTTTCATGACTACGATTTGGTGGAGGAGGCGCCGACATTGAAGGAGTCGGAAAAGCGCATACATAAGATTGTCGACTATGCTAAGCAAAAGCAGAAGGAATCTGGCGTAAAGCTTTTATGGGGAACTGCAAATCTTTTCAGTCATCCGCGGTATATGAATGGCGCGGCCACAAATCCTGATTTTAATGTTGTTTGTCATGCAGCAACGCAAGTAAAAAATGCGATTGATGCCACGATCGCGTTGGGTGGATCCAACTATGTTTTCTGGGGCGGCCGCGAAGGGTATATTACGTTGCTGAACACTGATATGAAACGCGAACAGGCTCACATGGCGAGATTTCTTCATGCTGCCCGCGACTACGGCAGAAAGAATGGTTTTAAAGGCACTTTCCTGATTGAGCCCAAGCCTATGGAGCCCAGCAAGCACCAATATGATTTCGACAGCGCAACGGTGATAGCTTTCTTGCGTGAGTGGGACTTGATGGATGATTTCAAACTCAATGTGGAAGTCAACCACGCCACGTTGGCGCATCATACTTTCCAGCATGAATTGCAGGTTGCTGCCAACGCAGGACTTCTGGGAAGCATGGATGCTAATCGTGGAGATTATCAAAACGGATGGGATACTGATCAGTTCCCGAATAATTTATATGAACTCACGGAAGCCATGCTGGTAATTCTCAAGAGTGGAGGATTTAAAGCAGGCGGCGTTAATTTTGATGCCAAGACAAGGAGAAACTCTACCGATCTCGCAGACATTTTCTACGCGCACACCGGGGGAATGGATGCTTTTGCCCGCGCATTGCTGATCGCCCAGGCCATGATTAATGACGGGGAATATGATGCCTTGTTGAAGGAACGCTACGCGTCTTTCGATTCAGGTAAAGGCAAACAGTTCGAGCGGGGGAATCTCAGCCTTGAGTCCCTCAGAAAGCTAGCCCATCAGAATGGAGAACCTGCTCAGATCAGTGGTAAGCAGGAGTACATCGAGAATTTGATTAATAAATTTATCTAGCAGATAGGCCCCGCAAGGGGCTTTTTTATTTACATTAGTTGATCCTGATTGACAGATATCCGTCAGTCGTGAACAATGCTGTACTTAAACAACAAAACAACATGAGAAGCGTGTTCTTTATCTCCCTTGTTGCTGCAATGGGAGGTTTTTTATTTGGTTTCGACACGGCCGTTATTTCGGGGGCTGAGCAAACCATTCAACAGCTTTGGCAACTGAGTGATTTTTATCACGGGTTGGCCGTGGCCATTGCACTTTACGGAACAGTTCTGGGTGCGCTTTTCGGGGGATGGCCATCGGATCGCTATGGTCGAAAAATCACACTCGTCTTCGTGGCACTCTTGTATTTAGTCTCGGCCATTGGGTCAGCATTGGCAAATGATGTTATCACCTTCATGATTTTTCGATTCATTGGAGGATTGGGCGTTGGGGCATCGTCTGTTGCAGCTCCGATGTACATTTCGGAAATTTCTCCTGCCCGTTTGCGCGGCCGAATGGTTGGCTTGTTTCAGTTTAACGTGGTGCTTGGAATTGTCATCGCCTATGTTTCAAATTATTTCCTGAAAGGTACAGGTGATAACGACTGGCGGCTGATGTTGGGAGTAGAAGCCGTTCCGGCGCTGTTGTTCATGATACTTCTGTATTTTATTCCGGAAAGTCCACGGTGGTTAATCGTGAAGAGAAATGATGAAACGGGCGCGCGCGCTGTGATGGAAAAAGTTGATCCTGCGAACGTTGATCGTTCTATTAAGGATATTAAAACCGAACTGGAACAAGCAAAGGAATCGCATGCAACAGTTTTTTTTTCGAAAGCATATTTCACACCCATTATGCTGGCCGTTGCATTTGCTTTCTTCAATCAAATGGCAGGTATCAATGCCATTATATACTATGCTCCAAGAATATTTGAGTTAACAGGATTGGCAAAGGGTTCAGCATTGATATCCACAATCGGCATCGGTGTATTCAATCTTATTTTTACTTTGATTGGTATGACGCTCATCGATCGCTCTGGCCGAAGAATACTGATGCTCATCGGATCGTTTGGCCTTATTGTAAGCCTGGGACTGGTCGCGAGGGCATTTTTGACTAATCAGTTCAATGGTGTTCCAATATTTCTATTCATTTACATTGCTTTCTTCGCAATGTCGCAGGGCGCCGTGATCTGGGTTTTTATATCCGAGATATTCCCAAATGAAGTTCGCGCCAACGGACAATCATTAGGAAGTTTTACGCATTGGATACTTAATGCATTCATCGCTAATTTCTTTCCATTCACGGTAAGTAAATTTGGTGGCGGTGTTATTTTCGCATTCTTCACCTTCATGATGATTTTACAATTACTCTTCGTCTGGCGTGTGATGCCGGAGACGAAAGGGAAGTCATTGGAAGAAATTGGAAAAGGGTTAAAACGTTAACGATATGGACAATAAAATTTTCGAATCGGTTGATGAATACATTAGTGATTACTTTGTTCCGCAAGATGAGGCGTTGCTCGCTGCGGAGCGATCGCTAGAGGAAGAGGATATGCCCCCCATCAGTGTGTCACCCAATCAGGGAAAATTTCTTCAGATGCTGGCGCTCTTATGCGGCGCGAAGAAAATTCTTGAAGTAGGGACACTGGCCGGGTACAGTACAATCTGGATGGCGCGGGCTTTACCGGAGGATGGTACACTGATTACCCTGGAATATGATGCGAAGCACGCCCGGGTTGCGAGAAAAAATATTGAACGCGCCGGCCTTGGTTCAAAAGTGGAAGTAAGAGTAGGCAAGGGACTGGATCTCCTGCCAGAACTTGCGAACGAGCAGGCCGGACCATTTGATTTGATTTTCATTGATGCGGATAAACCGCCTTATGTAGAATATTTCCAGTGGGCATTAAAACTCTCCAGGCCGGGAACTTTGATCATTGCAGACAATGTAATAAGAGACGGAAAAGTGTTGGATGCTGCCAGCCAGGATGAAATGGTGAAGGGAGCTCAGCGATTCAACAAGATGTTATCCCAGAACAACGAAGTTACCGCCACCATTCTCCAGATGGTTGGTGTAAAAGACCATGATGGAATGGCATTGGCAATCGTTAAATGAAAGCCACTGGATAGAATCAAAAATCTACTTGAAAACGATTGCAATTTAATTCGCTCTAATTTGCCCTTCATATTTTTTTCAAAAGGCAAACTTTCCCTAATCTTGCTGCTCGAATTTGCGGGGATCGCTCCCTTCGAAGTGATCAGGGTAATTAAAGTTCTTATCGTTAACCCATTTTAA
>DASUGQ010000042.1:0-3737 GCA_036273935.1 Cyclobacteriaceae bacterium
TTTTCAGGGTTTGGAATAAAGTGATTGACGCCGCGCAACAGCAACCGTAAAAATTTAGTAACTTGCCCTTCACGTTATGCGCGAAGCGGCCTTCATCAAACAAAACATGCCCCGTTGGAAGGAGTATGAGAAACTCCTCCAGCAACAGCAAAAACTTGACCCCGATAAAAAAGCTGAAATCTTCATCCAGCTGACGGACGATCTTTCTTTCAGTCGCACACAGTATCCACAGAGCGAATCCACACGCTACCTGAACACGCTGGCATCCAAAATTCACCTGGTCATTTACAAGAATAAAAGCGAAGACCGCAGCAGGTTCATCACTTTCTGGACAAGGGAATTGCCGGATCTGCTTCATGGGATGTACCGGTACATTTTTTATGCTTTCCTCATCTTTGCAATCTCAATATTTATCGGCATTATCTCGGTAAAATCTGATAACACTTTTGCCCGGCTCATACTGGGTGATGCATATGTCAACATGACTTTGGAAAATATCAGGAGCGGCAATCCACTCGGGGTTTATGCAAGCGAAGATCAACTCAATATGTTCTTTGGGATTACTTTCAATAATATTCGTGTATCCTTTTATGTTTTCGCCGCAGGCCTGATACTTTCTGTTGGAACTGGTTGGCTTCTATTTTACAATGGAATAATGGTTGGAACATTTTTCACATTCCTTGCACAGAACAATCAGCTCGAAAATGCTTTAGGTATTGTCATGCTCCACGGAACAATTGAACTTACGTCAATCGTAATTGCAGGTGCGGCCGGGCTTCGAATGGGTCATAGCATTTTGTTTCCTAAAACTTACAGCCGGACAGAATCTTTCAAGAAGGGCGCCAAGGACGGATTGAAAGTAGTGATGGCATTGATTCCCTTTTTTATTATCGCCGGTTTCATTGAATCTTTTGTTACGCGTTACAGCACTATGACCTGGGTAATGAAAGCCCTCATCATCGGACTATCGGTCGCCCTGATTGTATTTTACTTTTTCATATATCCACATAAATTCCGCAAAACTCATGGAACATTTTCAGAAAATAGAACTCCGTAGGACACGCGACTTTGGTGAAAAATTCAATGCTACTTTTGAGTTCATCCGCCAGAATTACAAAGGCTTTATGCCGGCAGTCATATATTTCAGCGTGCCGTTAATTGTTATCGGAATGGTCATTCTGAGTTACTATACCAACTTCACACTCTATCAGGATGCGGGCACATACGGCGCTAAAGGAAATGTTTTTGGTATGATGGGTAATTTTTTTGGCTATGCTCTCATCGCCTACGTCTTCATTATTGCCGGCTACCTTATCAATACATCACTGGTTTATAATTACATGAAGATGTATTTAAGCCATGATAATCCAACAACAATAACACCTGGAGAACTTTGGGATCGCTCAAAAAAGGACATCGGAAATATTTTTATTTCAAGCCTCTTGGTTGGACTTGTGGTCGTCATTGGTGTCTTGTTTTTAGTCATTCCAGGTATTTACATGGGGATTACTCTTTCGCTAATCATTCCAATTATCATTTTCGAGCAAAAGTCTGTAGGTGACGCCTTCGGCCGTTGCTTCTATCTGATAAAAGACAAATGGTGGAGTACATTTGGGTTGCTGTTTGTTGCCGGGCTGCTTCAGGGGGCAATGGGTTTTATCTTCAATATTCCTGAAGTGATCCTTTCAGTTATTTTCACTATCAATAGAACATCGTCAGATTTCTTAAGTGATCCGCCACTTTGGCAAAAAGGCGCTCTTATCATTAGTTCCTGCATTAAAGCCATCGGTACCGGCCTGCTTGCTTGCATTAGTTTCATCGCAATTGCGTTTCAATACTTTAATTTAGTAGAACGCAGAGAAGCATCCGGACTGATGAATCAAATTGAAGGCTTTGGTTCCACTCCAACTTCAACCCAACAAGATCCGAAGGAAACCTATTAGTATTAACCCTGATTTGAATGGTAAAAAATCTCATTGTTTTTTTTTCCGGCTTTCTGCTATCGTTTTCCTTACACGCCTTTGTCGCGCCAGATTCCGCTAACAGCATCGAGACGGACCAGGGAAAAATCATCATTCGAAAATTTGATACGGACAAAGTCGGTGAATTCCGAGACGATCCTGATTTCCAGTACAAAGCAATCAAACGTGAAGGATTAACCTGGTGGGACAGGTTAAAGATCGCCATCCTGGAATTCATTGCGCGTTTGTTTTACCTTGCCACGAGCACCATTCTCGGCAGAATTATTTTTTACACCCTTTGCGCGGTGCTGATTATTTTCTTCATCATTCGCTTCCTTAACATTGACATCAAAGAGACATTTTACAGAACGGCTAAATCAGGCTCCCCCAAATTGTCGCACGAAGAAGAAAATATTCACGAAATCAGTTTTGAAGAGCGGATCAACGAGGCGTACCGAAGAAAAAATTTACGCGAATGCGTTCGCCTGACTTTTCTGCACGCGCTGAAAAAACTGGCCGACAAACAAGCCATTGCCTGGAGGCCTGGCAAAACAAATGACGAATACTGGCGGGAGTTAAATCACCATCCTGCCCGTCAGCCCTGGCAGGAACTTCGTTTGTATTTTGATTATACGTGGTATGGACATTTCGACGTCGATGAAAACATCTATTCGGAAATACAAACTGTGTTTGAAGACTTCAATCGAAAAGTATCGTGAAGAACAACAGTAAATATATTTTTTTTCTGATCCTTACTGTTGTTCTCTTTGTGCTTGTGCACCTTTTAAGCCCCAGGCAATTCGACTGGACGCCGACTTTTTCTTCCCGTGATAAAAATCCCTTTGGTGATTTCGTGCTGAATTCAATGCTGCCTGATCTATTTCCCAATCAGGACGTAGTTAACAATAACGTCACCTTTTATGAGGCGTCTGATTCCCTGTTAACCAACAAAAACATTATTGCGATAGCAAACTATATGACGCTTCCACCGGAAGATACGCGCGCCTTATTATCTGCGATCGATTCTGGTTCATATGCGTTCATATCAGCCAACTATTTTCGTGGCCTCTTCCCTGACACATTGGGGATCTATACTAATGATGTTTTGCTGAATATGGAGCTCCAGGATATCGCTGTTCTTCAGGACACTTCATATTTGCGTTTTGCTTATGGAAAATCTGATCGTGAATATTTCTACAAACGGTCAGACATAAATACTTTTTTCTCCAATCTCGATTCTATAAAAGTAAAAGCTTATACCATTGCTGAAAATGAAAATGGCGATCCGGTGACCCTTCGCCTACCCTGGGGTAAAGGACAAATTATTATCAATTCAACACCACTTGCATTCACGAACAATTATCTGCTATACAGAAATCACCGCTTCATTTCTCAAACCCTTTCTTATTTCCCGGACCGCGAAATTTGGTGGACCGAATATTACCAACTGGGAAGACTGGAGTCTATGTCACCTTTGCGGGTAATTTTAAAAAATGAGTCACTAGCCTGGGCCTATTATCTTATAATAGTTTCGCTATTGATTTTTATTATTTTTGAAGGCAAACGAAAGCAAAGAATTATTCCAATCATTAAACCCCTGGCCAATACATCCCTTGAATTCATTCGGACCATTGGCAACATGTACATCCAGGCTGGAAATCACAAAGCCATCGCTGAGAAAAAAATAAATCATTTCATGGACAGTATTCGAAGCAATTACTTCCTTCCAAATGAAAACCACGATGAGTTTATCACTATTCTCGCCCGTAAATCTGG
>DASUGQ010000043.1:0-11298 GCA_036273935.1 Cyclobacteriaceae bacterium
GAAAAATATTTCCTCCGACTGGACTGCTCCCAATGAAGGGGGACAATCGTGGAGTGCGTATGATATTGTTGGGCATCTTATCCATGGTGAAAAGACAGACTGGATTCCACGAACTGAAATTATTCTCTCCGATAAGCAGGAGAAAGCATTTGAACCCTTTGATCGCTTTGCTCAATTTGAAGCCAGCAAAGGAAAATCTTTAAATCAGCTTTTAGATGAGTTTAGAATGTTGCGAAAAAAAAATGTTGAGTACCTGCGTTCGAAAAACATTACCAAAATGGATCTGGAGAAAAAAGGTATCCACCCTGCGTTTGGTGAAGTCACGCTAAGTCAGTTGCTTTCAACATGGGTTGTTCACGACCTCAACCACATCAGCCAGGTTTCTCGCGTCATGGCCAAGCAGTACAAAGAAGAAGTCGGGCCTTGGATTGAATACCTGAGAATACTACAATCATAAGGCCAAGAATTGAAGCCGAATAAACTGATACAAAAGACCATGGATGAGGGTTGGTCCATGTGGTCGCAAAATGGGCCGTCATTGTCGTCTTTGGTGAGGCGTAATATCGAAGCTGATGTTGGGGCATTGGTACTTCCTTGTAATACCGATTGCTGGAATCACCATTTTTAACTAAGACATAAATGAGAAAACATAAAAATAAATGCTATGTGGTCAACTGATTCATTATGGTTTGAGGTCGCCATTGTTAGTATCATATTCGCCGTTGGCAATATGTTGATGGGGCATTTCGAGGAACAAATTCCAAAAATTCGAAGGGTCAGTAAATACCTGCTGATTATGCTCCTGGTCTGCATCATTTCAGTTTACGCCGGACGAATGGCAGCCATGATCGTCCTGGGAAGTTCACTTCTTCCAATTCTTTATGTTCACGGTTATTATTTGCCTAAGAAAAAAGGTATTAACGGCTGGACCGGTGAGCCGAAGACGAAGTACTACGAATTTCGTGGCTGGAATAAGGATATTTTTTCAAGGTAATGCTATATTTAAAGAGGCATTCTTATGAAAAAAATTCAATACATATTAACATTTATCACGCTGCTTTCCTGCTCCGAAAGAAAGTTTCAACGGGAATTGGCAGCGATCGACTTAGACAGGGGTGAAATTACGTTATGCGGTTCGGGTGTAAATCAGTTTGGAGAGGTCTCCTTCAATCTTGGGTTCTCCGAACAAGTAAAATCAGATTTTAACCTGGCAACTGCGCTGCTGCATTCTTTTGAATATACGGAAGCCGAGAAAGTTTTTGCAAAAATAATTGATGAGGACCCGAAGTGTGTCATGGCATACTGGGGGGTTGCCATGGCTAACTTTCATCCGCTTTGGGCGCCACCCACTGCTGCCGAGCTTCAAAAAGGTGCAAAAATTATTGCGCTTGGCCGATCTCTCATTAAGGACAAATCAACAAGTGAATCGGATTATATTGAAGCGATAGCAACGATCTATGATCAATACGATCTGCTTGATCACCAAACCCGCTTAACAAAATTTGAAAACGCTTCGCGGAAGGTGTTTGAAAAATATCCCAGCGACTATGAAGCTGCCATATTTTATGCACTGGCGCTGGACGCAGCTGCCGATCCTTCAGATAAAACCTTCAAAAATCAAAAAGAGGCTGGTAAAATTTTAAATGACATATTTTCAAAAGCGCCCAATCATCCTGGCGTTGCTCACTACATCATTCATAACTATGATTATCCTGAGCTTGCCGAACTGGCCCTACCGGCTGCACGAAAGTATGCAGCTATTGCATCTGCGTCTGCTCACGCCCAGCATATGCCATCACACATTTTTACAAGGCTCGGACTTTGGGATGAGGCAATTGCGTCGAATATAAACTCTGTTGATGCTGCGACGTGTTACGCGCAGGGAGCGGGAATGAAGGGTCATTGGGATGAGGAACTGCACGGGATGGATTATCTGACTTACGCTTACCTGCAGAAAACGGAGGATGAAAAAGCCCTTGAACAATTAGCATACCTTGCCACCATCAAGGAGGTTTTCCCGGTTAACTTTAAATGTGCCTATGCATTTGCCGCGATGCCGGCTCGCTATGCAGTAGAACGCAAAGATTGGTTGTTCGCCTGCCGATTGGAACTCGCTCCCGCAAATTTTCCCTGGGAAAAATTCTTATGGGAGAAAGCCAATATTCATTTTGCACGGTTGCTCGGGGCTGTTCACACAAATCAGGCAGACTTCGCGAAGGCTGAACTGGCTAACCTCTACTCCATTCATTCCACTCTAGCACAACAAAATGAAAAATACAAAGCCAATCTTGTACTTATACAGGTAAAAACAGCGGAAGGATGGATCAATCTTGAAAATGGCAAAAGACAGGAAGCAGTTAAACTTACGAGAGAGGCTGCCGATATGGAGGACGCAACCGCGAAGCATCCAGTCACACCGGGAGAGATCATTCCAGCCAGGGAGTTGCTGGGTGACATGTTGATGGAGATCGGAGACTATAGAAACGCTTTCCATGAATATGAGGCAGATTTGAAGAGGCATCCAAATCGATTTAACGGGTTATATGGTGCAGGCCTTGCAGCAGAAAGATCAGGTAGGGCCGATCAGGCAAAGACCTACTATGAACAATTACTGGTATTGGCTGGCGCCTCCGCGAGCGAAAGGCCACAACTGTTACATGCCAGGACATTTTTGAAAGGGCCAAGTTGACTTCGGGAAACCATTCGTCGGAGTAGTTTGTATGGCTTGCCTCGCATTTGCGATTACAAATTCCACCAATACGTGAACTTCACTACCAACGCCCTGTTCTTCACATGGAAATTTTCGGGAAGATAGTTGTCGGTGTATACTATGAATAAGTCTGATGCGGGACGATAGCGCCATTGGAGGCGTGTGTTAAGATTGACGTTCTTCGCCTGTTCGTTGTATTGGCCGAAGGCGGTGAAGAAAAGTTTATTCGTGAGTGTTACATCCAGTCGCGGACCGATCAGCCAGAAGGTATTTCTGTTCCACGGTTCCGGTAAACGAATGTCGTTGTAGCTCGAGCTTAAAACTATGCTTACATATGGCTGGAACCGGTAGCCGAATTCTGATGTGATGTTAAAACGCGTGCCGTCTGCGTAATAACCACCGTTGCGTACGGAGATCAGATAGGTAAACAGTCGCTGAGGCTGGGATACGAGGTCAATGCCATAAGCCTTCCAATAATGTTCTGAACCAGTAGCCAGTGTGTCCTGTCCGGAGTTGGTGGGATCAAAGGGTTTCAAAAGCTTCACGTAATTATCGGAAACCCATGCCGATAAAGTTGCCTGCGTGCGAAAGGTAAGGCCATAGGAGAGAAGGGTCTCGTGATCTGTTTCACTAAAAGCGTCATTAAAAAAATAAGAAGAATTAAACTTCGGACCATGACTTAGAATTTTTGTTCCGATGGGGAAGAACAAACGACTGATCTGTGGATTGAACCGGATGTAACCTGTACGGGGAACATAACCTACTTCCGCAGTATAACCTTGTCCCACGTATTCATGTTGCCAGCCGATGTTCCATTTCTTGCTGGCATAAACCAGGTTGGCGGCGTGAACAAATTCATCCGACCTGCTTTCGGGACTGATGGATTTCAGAAAAAGCGCTTTTCCAGTCCAGAGGTTATTTGACGATGCAAGGTTATATTCAAATCCAATGTTTCGATTGTATTTCGTGTAAACCGGTGCTTCAGGATCTTCGTCGGGTGAATAATTTTGTGACTCTTTGTTAATGAAGATAGCGGAAATGTTTGACCGGGCGAAAACTCTTCGTTGAAGGGCGATCACACTGAAATTTTGTGAAGGAAGATTTACTGAATCCACTTCTGCGGTCTGCATGTCCATGGCGCCAATCCGCCAGTTCTTGTTGATCTTTCCGCTCAAGCGCGCCCCGAATTGAATGGGAGCGTTGAGCCCGATTCTCCGGGAAAAAAATGGTCGAATAGTGGCATAACCAAAGTTTGCAAACAGGTCACCGTTTTCCAGGAAGAATTGTCTTCGTTCCGGGAAGAAGAGTTCATAACGATCGAGGTTGGTCACCTGGCGGTCCACATCTACCTGTGAAAAATCCGGATTGACGGTAAGGTCCAGGTTCAGCGATGAAGTCAGAGCTATTTTTGCATCAGCGCCAAAGTCGTATTCATACACATTGGGTTCATCATGTTCATAATCGCGAACAACCCGGCCCAGTGTATAAGGAATAAAAGAAATGTTTGAGCCCGTTTGTGGCGGCGGTTCATCCCATACCAAAGTACCAGTATAAGCCAGCGATGCTGTAGGAAACTGACGCGGTACTGGCGCCCAGCTCGACTTCTCAGTAGTTTTTAAATCCAGTCGGCTGAAATTGATTCCCCACCGGGTAATGCCTTTTTTATAGCGGATTGATTTAAATGGAATGGCCGCTTCAAACACCCATTTGTCATCGTAATTTTTTACCTCTGACCACCATTTGTTGTCCCAGCTCAGGTCGACCTTTCCTCCTTCATACATCATTCCGTCCCACTGTGCGCCGGCGGCATTCGCACCAAAGGAGAAACCGTTCGTTTGATCTTCAAACGGATCCATGAAGAGAAGGAAGTTGTCATTCTTTCCAAAAACGAAATCGCGGCGAAGGGATTCAACATAATATGGTCCCGGAAGGGCGTGATGGCAAACTACCAGCAAATACAGGTTCTCGTTATCATAAGACATGCTGACGTCGGTCCGAACCCTGGCTTTGCTGGTGTCCATTGGTAACACCATGAAGAAGTCAGTGGCGATTTCAGCCTCTGACCAGGCCTTATCGTCCACAATGCCGTCGATCTTTACTGGTGTACCGGTCTTATGAATGTGAAGCTGATAACTTTCGTTGATTTTCTGCGCCCACAGATTTTGGAAAATTAGCGAAAGTTGGAATAAAAGAACAATGCACAGCCTGACTTCTCTCATCGCGCTTTCCAAATCAAATCTTAAGGATATTTTTTTGGTGAGGGGTTTGTCGATCCTTTTAAAACCGCGTTAATGTAATTATTCTTTGGATTTAATGATAGCAAAATGTTGTGTGTGGAAATTACATTCCTTCATATCAACGACACGCCATTCAAGTCAGTGGTTAGCACCATCGACATATCGTCAAAAAAAGGACGGATCGCCTTGAAAGTGCTGCTGACTTTTTTCTGAAAGTCGTCGGCGAGGACGTCTTTGTCTGAAAAAGAATGTTCAAACCAAAATTGTTTGAGGCGAAGCAAATCGATGGCAGGGTGGTTTTTTTCAAATCCCCTGGGGGCGGTTTTCACTCGTTCGCCTCGTATCTCGCCAAACGTAGATTGAATTTTTTTTAAACGGAGCAACTTACGCCATACATCATGATTCAAATCAATATCCTGACGGATGCGTAATAGATCCTGGGGGTTGGGATAAGTAAATCCGCATCCCACATGTGACGCACCGGGTTTGATCCAAAAATAATAGCCACCCCGCAGATGAGGTTTCATGCGCTTCAAGTGGCCGGCGAAACGAGGATTGTACGGAGTCTTGTCAGCTGAGAAGCGAACGTCATTGTAGATTCGGTATAGACTTTCCTTTCCGTTTTTGGTTTGAATCTCGTCATGTTTGTTCATCTCTGCGATGAGCTCATCCAGCCAGTCGGTGACATTAGCAAGGGCGATATTGTATTGCTCCTTGTTTTTTTGAAACCACTCCCGATTATTGTTCCTGGTCAGTGTCTTGAGGAAATCAAAAGTATATTTCTCGATCTTCATTGTCAGGTTCTAAAAGTTCAAATTGTGGGTTGTCCATTCGTTTGACTAGGCTCAAATAAATAAAGCGACATCGTTAGATTAATCAAAATAAAAATATAAAATGCATTATCAATAAATTCTATTGCGATGAGATGGATCGTACTGCTTTTTTTTGTTCTTCAATTTAATCCGGGACACGGGCAGAAACCCGTATCCATTATTTTTGATACAGACATCGCCCCTGATTATGATGATGTTGGTGCGCTTACATTACTTCATGCATTTGCCGACCAGGGCGAAGTGAATTTACTGGCAACCATTTCCTGCAACACATTTGAAACTACTGTACCGACTTTGAGCGTCATCAATACCTACTTTAGACGGGCTGATCTTCCTGTTGGAGTTACGAAGGGATCGTTTCCCAATCAGGATTGCAGTCAGGAATGGGCCCAGTTTATCAATGGTAGATATCCTCATGCGCTGAAGTCAAATGATCAGGCTGAAGACGCTGTGGTACTTTATAGAAAGACGTTAGCTGCCCAACCCGATCATTCAGTTACGATTGTCTCTGTTGGTTTCTTCACTAACCTGGCCAATCTCTTGAATTCAAAACCTGATGCATACTCATCGCTAAATGGAAATGCTTTGGTGAAAAAGAAAGTCAGACAACTTGTTTCGATGGCGGCCTCTTTGGGAAAAGATGGAAACGGAGGCAAGGAATTTAATGTGGCGATTGACGCGAAAGCGTCGCAGAAAGTATTTGATGAGTGGCCAACGCCCATGGTACTAAGCGGATTTGAAATAGGAGAGAAGGTGCTCACCGGCATCAAACTTATTTCGAAGGAATCAATTCAAAACAGCCCGGTGAAAGACGCTTTTAAAGTAGCGCTGGAAAAGGACAAGAACACATCGGGAAGAAACAGCTGGGATCAAACGGCAGTGCTGGTGGCTGTTAAAGGATTGGAACCCTACTTTGGTTACCGAAAGATCAATCTGCAAATCATGGATGACGGGAAATCTGTTTTGATTCCTGGCAATAAGTTTACCTACATTACCTTCAAACAAACACCTGAACAGGTCGCAAAAGTGATTGAAGAATTAATGATGCATCAACCGGTCAATTAGCAATGAGATTGCCATCCTGTTTACCCCCTGGGTGTGAAACTTTGTGGCTAAGTGTCTTTGCAGCTCATAGATAATCTATTTGCAACAAAAACAGATAGACACAAAGGCCACGATTTTTATTATGTGTAGTTTGCTCTAGAACGTTTTGCTCTTTCCGCCGTCAACTGAGATCTCCGTTCCAGTCATGAAGTTGCTTTCCGCTGATGCGAGGAACAACGCTGCCTGTGCTACATCATGGGCATCACCGAATCGTTTCAGCGGAATTTTAGCCATAACTCCCGCAGCAAATTCTTCTAACACTTCTTGTTCCATCCCCATCTTTGAATAGATCGGCGTGCTAATCGGACCAGGACTAATGGTGTTTACGCGAATCTTACGGCCTGCCAGTTCAATGGCCAACGTTTTGCTAAGAGAAAGAATAGCTCCCTTTGATGCGGAATATGCGGCGCTCGTTTCAAGTCCACTGTGCACCAATATTGTTGAGTTCAAAATAACTGAACCGCCCTCCGGAATCAAAGGCAGAAGGCCCTGAACTGAAAAGAACACTCCCTTGAAATTGATATCAAGATTGTCATCAAACAATTTTTCAGAGGTTTGCTCAAAGGGCGCGAATAAAGCGACGCCTGCATTTGCGAATAAAATGTCGGTTGATGAAGTAAGTTCCTTTATTTTATCCGGTAGTGATTTCACATCGCTCATCTTGCCGGCGTCGGAAACAATTCCTTTTGCGCCCGGCCCGAGGGATGTCACGGCGTCATTCACGGCTTCCTCCCGTCGTCCGGTGATGATCACGTGTGCGCCCTCTTCTAAGAAAAGTTTGGCTGTCGCAAATCCAATCCCGCTGTTGCCGCCGGTGATGACGGCGAATTTTCCTTTTAATCTGTTCATGATTGTTGTGTGTTTTAAAATTAACGCAACAAATATGCATGTGTGTTAAAGTGGGAATTGTTTTGAAAAATCAGAAGTGTCGTTATTCGGTCAAATGTTAGCAATCCTGCCGTCGTTTGTTGATGAATGTCGGTAGTCTTTTGAAAACAAAGTAAGTGAGCTCCTAAGGCTTTGATTAAATGCTTTTGTAAATGAACCCCATGAGTTCAAAGTGATCACACCAGGACTTCCTTCCTTTTCTTCATTAAGAATTGCTTTGGCGAAATACCATATCGCTTATGAAATGCTTTCACAAAATGGGAGGTGTTTTCATATCCTGTTTCGAGGGCAACGGTTGAAACATTTGTGTGGTTCAAGGAAAGGAGTTCTTGTGCTTTCTCCAGGCGCTTTTCAATAAGCCATTGTTTTGGAGAGACGCCGAATTGTTCAATGAAATCTCTCCGAAAGGAGGAGAGACTACGACCCGTGAGGTACGCGTAGTCTTCAATGGTCAATGGTTTGCTGAAATTCGCATTCATAAACTCCCGTAGACTTCTGCGCTCCTTGTTGTTGAGCGTAGCCAGCGCCGTTAAGAAGCAATTTCCCTGTTGATGAGAACTGATTAAATGGAGCAGTTCAAAAAGTTTTATCCTTGTCAGGTTGCGGTGTGTTAATTCTTTTTTATTGTAAACCTGCAACAGTGATTCCGTGAATATCCGGATCTCTTTTGAATAATCCAGGGTAATGTGCGTTACACATTTTTCTTTTGCAGTTTTAAGGTTAATAGAGTTGATAAAATCAGCGATCAGTTGTTCGTCAAAGAAGAACACCACCGCTTCAAATGACCCCTGATCAGGAATGATGTCTGAAATCATGTAGAGGTCCTTGGGCAGAAAGACCATCTGAGTCTCACTAACGTGGGTTAGGAATCCCCCATCATTTTCAATCCGCATGGTTCCATTCAATACGAGCGTTATGGCATGGGTGGAAACGTAGCCTTCTTTATGGAACACGGGGCCTGCCAGTTCCTTGTGAATAACACAAGAGAGGCCGTCGACAAGTATTTTCTTTACTTCGGGGTTTTGATAGAACTGTTGAGGTAAAATCTTTAGCATGCCCTAAAAGTAGCTTGTGGGTGACTTCAATAATATGCTAAAAAGCTAAAATTTGTCTTTTTCGTTCAAAAAGGAATCAGAATATATTTGTCAAGCGGAGTATTTGTGAGAGGAGAAAACGACCATTTGCCCTGGCATATAAGAAAGGCTCAACGTTTCAAATTCATTGGATTTAATGGGTGTGTTTTTTATTTATGCCTCCTGGCATACACCCATAGGATACCGCCCAATTAATTCTTACATTTATGGATTAAGAAGTTTTTTAACCTTTCACGATTCTGTTGACTTTCCCGCTATATCAGGCGCTGTTTTCAGGAACCCTGAAAATTTCCCCCTTTAATACATGAAGAAAAAATTGACCATTGGTGTTGTCGACCTTGTTACAAAGGGTCCTTCAAACACATTGTGGGGCAGAATCATGCACGCCAATCTTGCCAGCATTATGCCCCAGGTAGTAGCCACGTGGTGTGAGCAAGAGGGTCACGACGTCAAAATGATTTGCTATACAGGATATGAGGACCTCCATAAGGAATTGCCAAAGGGCGTAGATCTTGTCTTTGTCAGCGCATTCACTCAAGCAGCCTTTATGGCTTATGCGCTGAGCAATTACTTCAGAAGCCAGGGTGCCGTGACCGTTCTTGGGGGTCCGCACGCACGATGTTATCCTGACGATGCAGTTAAGTACTTTGACTACGTATTAGGATTTACTAACCGGTCTACGATCAGGGAAGTATTGAATCATCATCAGCCGAAGCATTCGATGGGCGTTCATTTGAGTGCAAAGAAACAGCCGCATGATTTGCCGGGTGTTGCAGAGCGCTGGAAATTCGTAGAGCCTACGTTAAAGAAGGCACCCTTCCTGAAATTTATTCCCATGATCGGAAGTATGGGCTGTCCGTACACATGTTCATTTTGTATTGACTCTGAAGTCCCTTATCAACCATTGGATTTTCAGGTCATGCGGGAAGACCTGCAATTTTTGCTCACTAAATTTAAAAAGCCGCTGGTGGCCTGGCATGATCCCAATTTCGGGGTGAAGTTTGAACAGAATATGGAAGCCATCGCTTCTGCGGCGCCGCTTAAAAGTTTTCATTTTATGGCGGAGAGCAGTCTTTCAATTCTTACTGAAAAGCATTTGAAAATTTTGGAGCAGAATGATTTTCTTGCGTTGTTGCCGGGTATTGAATCATGGTATGAGTTGGGAAATAAATCAAGGGCATCTCACATTAAAGGGCAAACCAAGGTAAATCAGATCGCTGAGCATGTGAACATGATATTGGAGCACGTGCCTTATGTTCAAACCAACTTTGTCCTCGGGATGGACAGCGATGAAGGCGAGGGGCCATTTGAACTCACAAAGCACTTCATAGATCAATCACCTGGAGCTTTTCCAGGGTATTCGCTGTTGACTTCCTTCGGAGAAGCAGCTCCCATTAATCTTGAATATCAAAAGGAGAATCGTGTTCTTCCTTTTCCTTTTCCATTCCTCAATAATCATTTGGCGATGAATCTGAAACCCAAGAATTACGAGTGGGTTGATTTTTATAACCATGTGATTGATGTAACAGAATATTCATTCTCGCCAAGGGCAATCTACCGTCGCTTTAAGGCAACACCACAATTTACACCCAAGTGGATGAACGCGATGCGCGCTATTTCTAATGAGGGTTATGGGCGCATCCGATTTTACAAACAAGTTCGTAGTCTTCTAGTGAGCGATTCCAACTTCCGTGATTATTTCGAAGGCGAATCAAATACCCTTCCGGAATTCTATGTAAACCTGATAAAGAAAGAAATGGGCCATTGGTGGAACTGGTTGCCTGCCGGTGCTATGGAGCATAATACGAATGCTTACCTGGAGAAATCACAAATGAAAGTAATGGCGCAAGCCGTACTGTGACGGCTCAATGTAATCATCGAATCCCTTTACTTTTGAGATACGCGATCAGATCATGGGGATGATCAGTCTGTAATCCATCCATGCCTGTGCTGACTGCCCTGTTCCATTGATCGGGAGTTTCATTTCGCTGCTGCACGTCAGCCCATACCACTCGTTTCATTTTGTGGATGAGGTCCACCTTTTCTTTTGTGTATTCGGCATACGATCCATCGAGGATCTCGGAATCTATTTCCTCCAGGTAGTCCTTAAGCTTTGACAGGTTATCCATCTTTTCGGGCAAGCTGATCATTAACGGCATGTGAGGCGCGATCTTTCTCCATGCTGCATAATCTTCCTTTGCGTTGATGTAAACGACAGTTGATTTTTCCATTCCGGCGTTTTGAATGGCTTCGTATGTTTTCTCAACTGACGCATTCTTGAAATCAAGATATAGGTTGACTCTTCCTTTACAAGTGCGTAATACTTCATTGAATGTTGGGATTGGGTACGTGCCCCATTCAGGATGATTCTTATCTGCGACCTTCAACTGCCGAACTTCCCTGAAAGACAGGTCTGATAGCGGACCTTCTCC
>DASUGQ010000044.1:0-3958 GCA_036273935.1 Cyclobacteriaceae bacterium
GCCAGGGGCTTAATTTCAAGGAAGGCTTTAATACCTTTTAAATCCAGTTGGTTTGCTACAAGAAAAGCCGTCAGTTTAACGTTCTTTGTCATGATCACATTTGAGTGCTGTTAAAATTTAAGCAATGATTACCGTTTCTTATTCATAGTTTAATGATAAATGTTTAAAGTTGTGTCAGGGGCATTTTGATAATTCAATCCAGATCAATGTTAAGAGCAGTATGCATTACAATGGCCTGCATGTGCCTAACCCAGGTTTTGTTTGCGTGGGGGCCAACGGGCCACCGCACGACCGGCCAAATTGCAGATAAGTATTTGTCAAAAAAAGCGAGAGCAAGAATTGAAAAGATACTTGGCCAGGAAACTATTGCTATGGCCAGTACCTGGATGGATGAAGTACGGTCTGATTCCCTGTATAATTTTATGGAAGACTGGCACTGGGTGACGATACCCGACGACCTGACTTACGAGCAAAGTGAAAAGAATCCTAAAGGAGATATTATTGAGGCAATCGAACGGATGATTCATTCACTAAAGTTTGAAACTTTGTCGCCGGAAAAAGAGTCAGAGTATTTGAAAATCCTGATTCATCTGGTTGGCGATATTCATATGCCGCTTCATGTAGGCTCACGAGATGACCGAGGCGGAAATAACGTTAAGGTAAGTTGGTTCCGAACCGATAGTAATCTTCACCGTGTTTGGGACAGTGACATGATTGACGATACACACCTCAGTTATACAGAACTCGCGGCATCTCTTGAGCTGCCATCAAATGAAGAGGTGAAAGCCTTACAAAAGGCCTCTGTACTCGACTGGGCAAGTGAGAGCAGGTCTTATCATAGAAATGTCTACGCCATTGGCAATGGTAAACTTGGATATGGTTACAGCTACCGGAATTTTCACATTGTAAGAAAAAGATTGCTACAGGCGGGGATCAGGCTGGCAGGTTTGCTCAATGAAATTTATGGATAGCTCGCACTTCATTCTGACCCCCTGATTAATTGAACCCAACCTCTCAGCCTTTTGTCGAGTTCGGGGGAATAGAGCAGATAATAATAGACACCCTCGGGCAGCGTTCCACCATCCCAATCATTCGAATACTTCTTAGACTGAAATACGACATCTCCCCATCGATTAAATACCTGTAGCGACCACACCTTGTTCCGAATATTTTCGATCTCAAAAACCGGATTGAAATCATCATTATTATTTGGCGTGAATACATTAGGAATAAAACCGGGACAATCGATGAACTTTACCGCTATCGTATCGCTGACGGGGCATTGCCCGGGGACCTCAACGGCATAAGTTCCGGAAGTCGTTATGTGCTTGCTCGAATCAGAACTTCCATCAGACCACGTGAGACTGGAAGCGGGGTAAGGGGGAGCGAGCAAAATGGATTCTTCATTACATAACAATGTATCAGGTCCCAAATCAATGTCCGGCTTAAAGTCGATTTTAAAGATATGTTCATATGAACATTCATTAAAATCAATCTTAACCTTAATCGAGTGATCCTCTCTCATTTTGTCAACAAACACGGAACCTGTACTGCCATCGGGCCACTGATATCCTATTGCTCCCTCAACTGAGGCATTCACAGCAAGTTCGATCTGATCATGACAGAATGCAACTTCCTTTTTCAGATTTGAGATATCATAGCCCAGGGGCGTAACAGAAACGTCATCAACGAAGTAATAGGCGACCGCCTCAGTGTAATTATAAGATTGCCTGCTTACAACGGTTGAGTTAACGCTTTGAAAGTTGCCAATCAGCAGGTATTCAAAATCTTTATCCGCCAAAAAACAATTACTTACCTTATGCCACTGTCCGTCGGCCGGAACGATATCCAATGCCATCACGTAGGATTTCATAAGCAAGTGGTCGGGATGTCCAATCCGGTAATCCCATACTATCGAATCTGCAAATGCCAATCCAAGGTTATTAGACACAAGCAAGTCATTTTCGTAGAAGTCAGTATTTCTGCTGCGCGTATAGAATTCCCCTGCATAGAATTTATTTTTTTGCATTGGTTCCTTGAGCTTTACTTCGAGATATTCCTTGTATTCCGATGCGTTGCCTGCGTTATAATAGGCCGTGATTAGGCCTGCCGATCCGGTACCAGATCGAAAACGGTTGTCAGGAACCGGAGGACTGAGAAAGCACGAATCGCTTCCCAACGTGTTCCAATAGTCGGTAGTAGTCGGAAGGGGCTGAAACCAATCAGTCAGGAGGTCCTGTACCAGATATTCATTTAGTTTGCATGGCAGCCTCTTGAAATCTTCAAAGTCTGGATTTGGAACCAGGTTTTGCGCCTGGATAACTTTCATTGAAGCCCAAATCAGCAACCCTGTATATCCTAGACGATTCATGAATCAAACTGTAATATCGAAACTGAGAAAAAGTGAGATGCACCCCAATCCAGCACACGGTTATTTTAGTGGTCTTAGGAGATGATAATTATTCAACAAAAGATTAACCCTTAAATTTTTGAATGTGACACTTGTTAACATAAATTTAATAGAGCTTGGTAAGTAATCATAGCAACCAAGAGAGAGATCATTTAAAACTAGAAACCTATGGCAAAGAAAGTTAAAAAAGCAGCCAAGAAGGCAAAAAAGAAGGTCGTGAAAGCCGCGCAGAAGGCAAAAAAGAAAGTTGTTAAATCTGCGAAGAAAGCCGCACGTAAAGCAAAATCCGCAAGGAAGTCACTTCTCAGCAAAATGAAAACAAAGGCTGGATCAGTAAAAAAGGCGATTTCTAAAAAAGCTTCCAGCCTGGGCAAGGCTGCTTCCAAAAAAGCAGTTCAATTAAAGAAAGAGGCTGAGCACGTAAAAGAAGTCGTCGTTGAAAAGGCTGAAGAGATCAAAGAGTCTATTGAAGATAAGGCTAAAGACATCCAAAGCAACATGTTTGGATGAGCCATTAGTCCCTGATATCGTCACGTCAACTGATTACAATTTCGCGACCACCAAAGATTTCAATGCCGTCGTTTGATTGACGTCAGGACATGTATCAATATTTTCTCTGCAAAAAAGTGCTTCCATTAAGGAGGCATTTTTTTGGTATATGTCATCAAAGAATCGGACAACGCCATCCTTACCGGCATGACAGGTGAAATATCGGATCCTGAGTTCAATGGGATCGATGTTCACTTGTTGTTGCTTTCCCGCTTTCAGAAAGCGCTGATAGTCATTCACCGACGCATACGGGTTTTCACGGCTGACCAGAAATCTGGCCAGATCAAGTGCACGCTCGACGCGGATGCATCCATGGCTGTAAGCACGTTTGTCATAACCAAAGAATCGTTTGGCGTTTGTATCGTGTAAGTAGATATTAAAATCGTTGATGAAATTAAACTTCACAATTCCAAGTGCGTTATGCTCACCTTCCGACTGTTGAATCATGAACGGGAAGTTGTTCACGTGATGAGCCTTCCAGTCAATCGAATCCGGATGGATTTCCCGACCCTGTATATCGAGCACCCTATAGCGATTTGATAACAGGTAGGTGGAGTCGCTCTTGATCTTGGGGAGTAGCTCCTTTGTGGCAATATCCCGTGGCACATTCCAATATGGATAAAGGATCATGTTCACTAATTTGGAATCTAATGTCGGCGTTTGGGAGACCGGCGTTCCTACAACGACATTCGATTCAAAAACCAACGAATCATTGTCAATTACATCAAGTTGAAACGAAGGTATGTTGACCAGAACGTATGGGCGGTTAAAATCCATTTGTTCCCATCTCCATTGCTCCATATTGATGCACAGGTGACGTATTCGTTGTCTTAACTTCGCGCTTGACACACTGTCCGTCAGCACAAGCGGAAGGGAATCAAGTTTGGTCTTGAGATCATTCTTTAATAAATGGTAAAATTTATTCTGTGGTTCTAACATTTCGAGCCCTCTACCCAAATGATTCTTACTAATTGCATGGCTCATCACATTCCAAAGGGA
>DASUGQ010000045.1:0-14558 GCA_036273935.1 Cyclobacteriaceae bacterium
ATATCATACGGTGGAAAACATCGTGGCCAATGCGGGTGAGTTGAAAGGAAAACAAAAAGAACTCGTTGAAGCCTACGGCGAGCAAGCCATTCTCTCAAAAAAACTTGCCACGATATTTACCGATGTACCCGTGGAATTCAACGAAGAAGAACTTACCTACAAAGGTCCAAACGCCGAGATACTGAAACCGATATTCAACGAGCTTGAATTTAAAACCATTTCCTCGAGAGTTTTTGGAGACGGCGCTGCGCGGGCTCCCAAGGCGTCGCAGCTTTCTATGTTCGACGCGGCGCCAGTAGCCGAGGAGATTGAGGAAGACGTAGCAGGAGAGCGAAAGAATTTTTCCGAAAGTGAAGTTAGTTATAAAATACTAAGCACCATCGAGACTCGGCGGGATTTGATTGAGACGCTCAAGAAACAAAGGTCTATCAGTGTAGAGATTGTTGCAGCTAACTTATCCGGTGACGCAGAATTATATGGTATCTCATTTTCCGTAGCAGCAGGTACGGCATTCTTTGTCCCTGTCAATAATCAATCTGATGCAAGATCAATTGTTGATGAGTTTAAGCCACTTTTTGAAAGTGATGAAATAAAGAAGACAGGTCACAATCTTAAGGCAGTAGCCCTCGCGTTTAAAATATTTGGAAGCGAGCTCTGCGGTGCTCAATTCGATACTATGCTGGCCCATTACCTTATTGAACCGGAAGCATCGCACGACTTGTCTATTCTCTGCTCAGAGTATCTTCAGTATGATCTTTTGTCCGGCGGTGATGAGAACATGGCAAATGCAGCGTGTGAACGTGCGGATAAAATATTTCAACTTCGGGATAAACTGCAGCGTGAACTTGAGAAAAGGGAGCATGTGAAATTGATGAATGACGTTGAGATGCCTTTGTCAAATGTTCTGGCTGCCATGGAGTATGAGGGAGTGAAGGTTGATGTCTCCACATTGGCAAAGATGTCGGAAGAATTAAGAATTGAAAGTGAACGGGTCCAGGAGGAAATTTATAATATGGCGGGAACCCAATTTAATATTGGATCTCCAAAGCAACTGGGCGAGGTACTTTTTGAGCAAATGAAGTTGATTGAAAAACCAAAAAAGACAAAGTCAGGACAGTATGCAACCGGTGAAGATGTTCTGTTGGGACTTTCCGATAAGCATGATATCGTGAAACGAATTCTCGATTTCCGGGAATATGAAAAACTTCGGTCAACATATGTTGATGCTCTTCCCAAAATGATCAGCAAGCGCGACGGAAGGATACATACGGATTACCGTCAGGCATGGGCGGTGACCGGCAGGCTAAGTTCTAATAATCCGAATCTTCAAAACATTCCCATCCGTACCGAGAAAGGGAGGGCGATACGAAAGGCTTTTGTTGCGAGAAATGATGACTATCGATTCATGTCAGCTGACTATTCGCAGATTGAATTGCGCATTGCTGCTTCATTTGCAAAAGACAAAACGATGATTGAAGCATTTCGAACAGGTCGGGATATTCATACGACAACAGCGGCGCGCGTGTTCAATGTTCCGGTGGATCAGGTCGACCCTAACATGAGACGAAAAGCCAAGGAAGTAAATTTTGGAATTTTATATGGAAGCACCGCATTTGGTCTGGCGCAAAATCTCGGCATCTCAAGATCAGAAGCGGCCGACATCATCAATTCGTACTTCAACGAGTTTCCATCGATCAAGCGATATATGGATGAGTCTATAAACAAAGCGAGGGAATTGCAGTACGTTGAGACTATTCTCGGGAGAAGGAGATACCTGAGGGATATCAATTCGCGCAATATTACCACCAGAGGATTTGCCGAGCGCAATGCCATCAACGCGCCCATTCAGGGTAGCGCTGCAGACATCATTAAAATTGCTATGGTTAACATTCACGAATGGATGAAAAAGGAAAAGTTACGCTCGCGGATGACCATGCAGGTTCATGATGAACTAGTCTTTGATGTGTACAAAGATGAAGTGGACGAAGTAAAAACAAACGTCGTTCACTTAATGAAGACTGCGGTAGAGCTGGAGGTTCCAATGGAAGTTGAAGCCGGAATTGGAATGAACTGGTTAGAAGCGCATTAATTTCAACTACGCATTACCTCAGGCTAGCTTTTCGATGCGTTGGTAATAAGATCTTCGTCTGCGACGTGTCGAAAAGAGAAACGATACCCCTCATAGATAGCGATTCCATAAAACAAGAGATCCATTGGGCTGAAGGATTCTATCATGACCGCGGGCACTAAACTGTAATCAACAATTTGTAAGATTTCAATGTAGCCGAACCCTTCCTGATCAGCAGCAATGCCAAGCAATGTTAAAAAATTTCCCAACAAGCAACCCGCCAATGCCAGAATTGCTCCAACGATACCAAAAATCTTGTCGATGCCTTTTCCAAAATAGCGAACTGTGTAACCAACGACGAAGCCAACTCCGACTGCCATGAAACCAATTTGAAAACCTGTGGCAATGGTAATGATTGCCCACAGACTGGCTCCAATTATGGCAGCAATGAAACCGCCGACTAACGCCATGGGGAGATTTTGTTCCAAACGTAGGCGTTCGTGGTATTGGTAGAGTTTATCTTCGTCAAGGATAGCTGCTGTGACTTGCGATTGATTTTCTAGCGCGTTCATAGTTCAGGGATATCGGGCTAATGTAGGCCGAATAAGAAAGTAGAAAATAACAATAACCGATCGGGCATGCTATACGTAAGAAAAACCAAATTATTCATCCTAATTTTAGAATTATGATCTCTGCAAATACGATTTTAGAGGCCCACGAAAGGATCAAACCCTTTATTACTAATACACCAGTCCTGACTTCGGAAGGTATGGATGAAGCTTTGGGATGTGCAGTTTACTTTAAATGTGAAAACTTGCAGAAGATCGGAGCCTTTAAAGCACGCGGAGCAATGAACGCAATTCTTTCACTTTCACCGGAAGAGCGCAGGAATGGTGTTGCAACCCACTCATCCGGCAACCACGGACAGGCCGTTGCCAGGGCTGCAAAACTTCTGGGGATCAAAGCTTATATCGTCATGCCTCGCACGGTGGCCGAAGTAAAAAGAAATGGTGTTCTTAGTTATGGAGGGATAATTTTGGAATGTGAACCAACCATTGAATCCAGGGAATCGGTCTTGGGAAAAGTGATTGAAGAGACTCATGCTGTTGAAATTCACCCTTTCAACAACTATGAAGTCATCGCCGGGCAGGCTACCGCCGCTAAAGAATTGATCGATGAAGTACCATCTCTTGACTACATCCTTGCCCCGGTTGGCGGCGGAGGCTTGATCAGCGGAACGGCGCTCGCAGTGAAATATTTTTCTCCCGCGACAAAAGTTGTTGCAGGGGAACCTGAGGGGGCCGATGATGCCTATCGCTCTATGAAATCGGGAAAAATAGAGCCGTCGCAGTCCGACACCATTGCAGATGGTCTGCTGACAAAACTTGGTGACAAAACATTTGCCATCATTCGCGAAGGAGTTGAAGAGATCATAACAGTGAATGACGAAGAAATTGTTCAGGCCATGCGCATGGTTTGGGAAAAATTAAAGATCATCATTGAACCTTCCAGCGCTGTTCCCGTCGCCGCCGTTTTGAAACGGAGAGATAAATTTTACGACAAGAAAATCGGAATTATTTTCACCGGAGGTAATGTAGACCTGGAAAAAGCACTTGAATATTTCAGAAATTCGGAGAGGGCAGTCGTTCATTAATTTGCCTGCCGTTTGAATGAATCAAACTTTGATTCATTTCGCTTGGGAAAAAAGTTGTTTCGGATATTTACATCCCCCGTTTCAAAATTCGGATCCACCACCACAGAGACAACTTCTTTTTCCTTGACAAAAACTTTTGTAATAACATCCTCATCGATTCTCCATATTTCGGCGGGCAAACGATCAATTTCTTTTGACCCATCTTTAAAGGTCCACTCAATGATTACCGGGGTCACCAAACCTCCGGTATTCTTGATTGTTATCTCGTAGATATTTTTGTCAGCAAGAGACTGAATGAGTTTTTGATCATCCATCCTGTTTCTGAATTCGCCATATGCATACTGCGGCGTTTGCATGATCGAAAACGGCTGAGGACCATTGCTGAAACCACCTGGATCTTCACCATTTGAATTCAGGTTTTGCTTTTTGACCTTTTTACCCCTGGTTTCAAGATCTTTTACCTGTGCATCAACTTTGTACCATTTTACATCGTCCACTTCTATATCGACAGCATCTGTGCCATAAAACCAACCTCTCCAGAACCAGTCAAGGTCGACGCCGGAAGCATCTTCCATGGTTCTGAAAAAGTCTGCCGGTTTTGGATGTTTGAAAGCCCAACGCTCAGCATAAGTTTTGAAAGCCTTGTCAAATAACTCCGGCCCCATTACCGTCCTTCGTAATAGTGTTAAAGATGCAGCTGGTTTATAGTAAGCGTTAGGCCCATATTCGTACTCCGAGATGTTGTCACCCGAAGTCATCACCGGCCTCATTTGACTCTTGTCTCCGCGCATGTAACCTGTTATGCTGCGGGGTAATCCCTCACTATAATTTAACTCCGGATAGCGGTCGCGAATGGTCTCTCCCTCCAGGAAGGTATTAATGCCCTCGTCCATCCAGGCCCATTGACGTTCATCCGAGTTTACGATCATGGGAAAGAAATTGTGTCCGACTTCATGGACGATAACGCTCACCATTTTTATCAAAGTAGCTTGTGAATAACGCCCATCGGCATTCGGTCTTCCCCAGTTGAAACATATCATCGGATATTCCATTCCGATATCAGCAGTATGAACAGAATAGGCAACAGGATAGGGATAATCAATTGTTCTCGAAGAATAAACCTCGAGCGTATTCTTAACAGCTTTCGTTGA
Organism: Cyclobacteriaceae bacterium; assembly: GCA_036273935.1. GTDB lineage: Bacteria > Bacteroidota > Bacteroidia > Cytophagales > Cyclobacteriaceae > ZC4RG29. The sequence goes on from DASUGQ010000045.1 coordinate 4,874, forward strand.
TTCCTTTCCCCAAAGCGGATTACCTTCCTTTGGATAAAGGGACATAGCCAGCGGTGTTTTATCTCCTACTTTTACCGCCATACCATCCCAAATAAATTTTCTGGAACTGGTAAACGCAAAGTCGCGCACATTTTCTGCACGGAAAATCCAGGTGCTCTTTTTGGTTGAGCGCTGTTTCTCTTTTTTCCTCGCTTCTTCCTCTGTCACGATGAAGACCTGTTTGTCGAAAGATTTCTTCGCGCGCTCGAATCGTTCAAGTTCTTCCCGCGACAATACTTCTTTCGCATTTTGCAGCGACCCCGTGGCGCCAACAATGTGATCCGAAGGGACTGTGATTTTAACATCATAGTTTCCGAACGTAAGGGCAAACTCGGCCTGTCCTAAGAACTGCTTGTTTTGCCAACCCTCGAAGTCATCGAATACGCACATCCGCGGGAACCATTGAGTGAACGCATACAAGTAATTTCCGTCTGCAGGAAAATATTCATAACCGCCGCGGCCATCCTGAAAAAGCATTCGATCGTAGTCTTTATAACTCCACTCTACGGAGAAAGAAAATTTGTCACCAGATTTCAATGCAACAGGGAGATCAATTCTCATCATGGTGTGGTTGATCACATAGGGTAGCGTCTTGTTATTTCCATCCTTAACAGTTTTGATCTTGAACCCTCCATCATATGCGGCAAGGGGAAGATTACTATACGTTAAAAGAAAAGCGGGAAGTGAATCGTAAAGTCCTCCGGATTTTGTAAGTGACGTTAAATTGTTCCGGGCAAAAATATTCTGATCAAGTTGAAGCCATAAGTAACGAAGAGGCTCAGGTGAGTTGTTATGGTATGTTATTGTCTCTCTCCCGTTGAGTTCCTGGGTTTCATCATTTACTTCAGCATCAATGGAGTAATCTGCGCGCTGCTGCCAATAGTCCGGGCCCGGAGAACCGCTGGCGGACCGGTAGCTATTCGGCGTCGGTATTTCATTGGGGCCAAGTTGTTCAAACTTCCCTTTCCATTGCTGGGCTACTACAGTTACTGATATGCCAAATAAAAAAAATAAAGGAATAGCGCGAGGGACGAATTGCATGTGAGTTGAATAGTAACGAAATCTTGTAATGAATTAATTTTAATTAGTTATGGGGCAGATCACTAATTAGTCGTCTGACCACTTTTAAATGTATCAAACTTACTTTTTTGTTCCACGCGGGGGAATGTGTTGTTCCCGCTGTTTACATCTGTTGTCTCCTCATTTGGGTCGATGGTAACACTTGCTACCTGCTTTTCTTTCACGAAAACCTTTACAACGTTCTGCTCGTCCATTCGCCATATCTCAGCCGGAATGCGCTCGATCTCCCTGCTGCCGTCGGTATATGTCCATTGGATAATGATGGGCATAACAAGCCCGCCACGATTCGTCAACTCTAATTCATAGATATTTTTTCCTTCCAGTTGAGAGATGACTGCGCCATCGTCGATGCGGTTTCTGAATTCACCGTAGAATCTTTTGTCAGTAGGAAAAACATGAAATGCCTCCGGTCCGGCAATGGAATTTTTAGCCAGGTTCTCCTTCACCGTTTTTTCCTTGTTCTCCAGATTTGGTTTCTCATTGCTGAGTCGATACCACTTAACATTGTCTAGGGAAATGTCTACGTTATCCGTTGTGTAAAACCATCCCCTCCAAAACCAGTCGAGGTCGATAGCCGACGCATCCTCCATCGTCCGAAAAAAATCTCCTGGCTTGGCGTGTTTAAATGCCCAACGTGTTGCGTATTCTTTGAAAGCCATATCAAAAAGCTGTGGCCCCATTACAGTCTCACGAAGTATATTTAATGCAGCCGCACATTTTGAATATTGTTCCTGGCCAAGTTGTACGACCTGCTCGGGATTGGTCATCAAGGGACGGTAAAGATCTTTTTCTCCTTTCATATAAGGAATCATTAAACGAGCGGGTCCTCTTTTGGAGGGGAAATTTTTATAACATTCCTGTTCCGTGCGAAACTGCAAAAACGAATTCAGGCCCTCGTCCATCCACGTGCATTGACGTTCATCGCTATTAATGATCATCGGGAAAAAGTTATGGCCGATTTCGTGTATGATTACACCGATCATTTTATTTTTCAATGCGTCATTATAAACACCATTTAAGGGACGCCCGTAGTTAAAGCAAATCATTGGGTATTCCATTCCGATGTCAGCAGTGTGTACCGAAATTGCTACCGGATAAGGATAGTCAATGGTATATTTTGAATAAGTTACCAGTGTGTTTTTTACTGCGTTCGTTGATTCCAACCCCCAAAGTGGGTTACCCTCTTTTGGATAGAATGACTGGGCCAGGGGTGTGTTGTCTCCAACCCGAACGGCCATTGCATCCCAAATGAATTTTCGGGAAGAGGCGAATGCGAAGTCACGCACATTCTCAGCGTGAAATTCCCACGTCTTCTTATCCTTTGCCTTCGCTTTTTCTTTAATGATTGCCTCATCTTCGCTGACGATCACTACAGGTTTGTCGAAAGTTGTTTTGGCTTTCTCAAAACGTTCCAGCGCTGTTTTGCTTAAAACTTCACTGGCATTTACCAGGGTACCGGTCGCAGCAAGAAGATGATCGGAGGGAACGGTGATACGAACTTTATAATTTCCAAAAGGAAGAGCAAATTCTCCTCGTCCAAGGTATTGTTTGTTTTGCCATCCCTCATAATCATCAAACACACACATTCGGGGAAAAAATTGTGCGATAGCATAGATGTAGTTCCCGTCTTCGGTAAAATATTCCATCCCACTTCGTTGCTTGTCAATCATTCTGTCGCCAATCCTAAAAGACCACTCAACAGAGAACGAAAAATGATGCTTTGATGGAAGCGGTTGTTGCAGGTCAATGCGCATCATCGTGTGATTGATGGTGTAGTTCAATGACTTTCCATCGGAGGTTACAGAAATAATGTTGAAGCCGCCAACCGGTTCGTTCAGTGAAAAGTTGGTAGCAACGTCTTTTGCATTGGCACCATCATCAACTCTGTTTGTTTTAGTTTTTGTCGTGAGGCTGTTTTCCGCGAGAATATTTTGATCGAGTTGAAGCCACAGGTATGTCAGCGTCTCAGGCGAATTGTTGTGATAGGTAATGGTCTCCTTGCCGGTAATGATTTGCTTTTCGTCATTCAACTCTACGTCGATTACGTAATCCGCCTGTTGCTGCCAATATCGGGGCCCCGGGGAACCCGAACCGGTGCGATATTCATTAGGCGTGGGGAGGAGTTGCTCAAGTTGCTCAAATTTACCTTGCCACTGTTGGGAAAAACAATTCTGCGCAAGCGTGAATAAAATTACAACAAGCCATCCCTTCATCACTTTCTCCATAGGTTAATTCATTCATTAACGAATCATATTTTACCAAAATGCAGTCTCTTTCATAAGAATGAGCGCAATCCCGGCAACCGCAGAGGAGATCACCAACTTCCAATCCCGTCGGGATACTCCAAAAAGATCGACAAAGATAAAACAAGACGCTAAAAAGATCACTACAATTATTATTTGGCCAAACTCGAGGCCTACATTAAAGGCAAAAAGCGGTGTAAGAATGTTTTCGTTTTTTCCTAAAATCGCTTTTAAATAGTTGGAGAATCCCATACCGTGGATGAGGCCAAAGAACAGGGCAAACGCATAATTGAGTTGAATTCGTCGGTCACTATAAGAATCCTCTTTCCTGAAAATGTTTGATACGGCAGTTACGAAAATGGTAAGGGGAATAAGAAACTCAATCCATTCACTTTTTACACGAATGAAGTTCAGGGTTGCCAGGGCCAGTGTTATCGAATGACCGACCGTAAAGGCCGTAACGAGGATAAGCACATGTTTCCAGTCGCGTGAAGTATAGATGGCGCACAAGGCTATCACAAATAGAATGTGATCATATCCGTTTACATAGTCGAGGATGTGATCCCTGCCGAGGTCGAAGTAAAGTCTGAAGCTGCTCATAGGAATGCAAGCTCAAGTATAATGTTTAATTTTGAAATCCCGTCATGACATGTTATTGACGGTGAGTGATCGAAAATCAACTGGGTTTTGCCCAACAGAAATTTTTCAGATGAAAATGATGATCGTTTTTGCTTTGCTTTTTCAGGTTCAGGCCGTTCACCCTTTACATGTTTCGGTGACAGAAATCGAATACGATGAAAAGGAAAAAGAGCTTGAAATAATGATGAGGATATTTTTCGATGATCTGGAAAATGCAATTAGAGTGAGCAGGAAAACTGCTGATCTCGATCTGCTAGCTCCTCCTCAAGAATTGAAAACTGAAAAAATTATTGGAGAATACCTGGCGGGTCGTCTGGCCGTTAACCTGGATGGAAGACAACACCCTGTTCATTATCTCGGCCAGGAGGTGGAAGGTGAGGCGATGATTTGTTATCTGCTGGTTTCAAATGTTAAAAAGTGGAAGACTATAGAAATAACCAATAGCACATTACAGGAACTGCATGACGATCAATCCAACATTGTTCATGTTATTGTGGGGGAAAAAACAAAAAGCATGAGATTGGTAAAGGATAAGCCCTCCGGAAGTGTCTCGTTTGAAGAATAGCAAAACCCATTCTTAAGAATTATTTTGCAAAAGATTTTTGTCATGCCATTTCTCAGATATGCAATACCACTGATCCTCGCGCTTTGGGTGATTGGCTGTGGAAAAGAGAATGATGAGTGCGTATTTATCCCTGATACCACCGTTGCAATTGATCTGCAGTTCGACCAACTGGAAGACTCTGTTGCGTCAATTGAATCAAAAGAACAGTTGGTTTCGTTTTTCACACACCACCCGGTGATGCGCGATCTTCTCTTCATGCGTCAAAAGAATTATCCGAATGATTCAATTTTTATCAACAGCTTGTTTCAACGATTTACCCACCCCGGTTTTGATACCCTATTAACGGAGACCCGGAAAGTGTTCGGTGATCTTTCCCAGTTAAAGGAGGAGTTCAGGCAAGCATTCTCCAATATAAAGTATTATTACCCTGACTTTGTCCCGCCAAAAGTTCAGACAATCATCACCGGGTTGGAAAGCGACCTTGTAATAACAGACACCCTTATTATTGTTGGACTCGATTACTATCTTGGTAAAGAGGGTAAATACCGACCTCGACTGTATGACTATTTGCTTACACGTTATGAGCCGGAGGATATCGTCCCTTCCTGCCTTTTGATTTATGGTATCAGTGGTCGTTTTAACAAAACAAATCTTGACGACAAAACCATACTGGCAGACATGATTGCCTACGGAAAATCATTTTACTTCGCTAAACACATGCTGCCATGTGTACCCGACAGCACTTTTATCTGGTACACAAGTGAAGAAATCAACGGGTCGAAGGAAAATGAGCGACTTATCTGGGCAAGGTTTATTGAAGACCAGATTTTATTTTCCACCAGTCATATAACCAAGCAAAAATTCTTGGGGGAACGTCCAAAAACACTGGAGGTTGGCGAGAAATGTCCCGGGCGCATTGCACAATGGATTGGCTGGCGGATTGTTGACAAATACATGGAGTCCCACCCTGAGGTAACGCTACCTCAATTAATGGAGATGACGGATGCAGAAAAAATCTTCAAGGAGTCAAGATACAAACCGCTTTAATGTTCCAGGCACAATGATAATTTGGTTAATGCGTGCGTGAGTCTTCGTACAAAAATAAATCGGCTTCAAGCTTTTTGCTTTTTGCTTTAAGCTTTAGTTTAGCAGCCCCATAAATCAAAAACATATGCGTTCAAAAATTGTAGCCGGCAACTGGAAAATGAACAAGACCCTCGAGGAGGCTAAGATTCTCACCTCGGAAATCATGAGTATGGTTGCTGACGAAGTGAAAGGGGATGTTAAAATTATTTTCTGTGTACCATTTCCATATTTGTTGACGATTAAAAATCAGTTGGGGGACCAGCCCCGGATATCGGTTGGCGCGCAGAATTGCAATGAGAACGAATCGGGAGCCTACACAGGCGAGGTGTCAGCGCCAATGTTGAAGTCTTTGGGCATACCCTATGTTATTTTAGGTCATAGTGAGCGAAGACAATATTATGGAGAAGGAGAAAAATTGCTTGCCCGGAAAGTGGATGTCGCATTCAAGCACGGCCTTATCCCTATTTTTTGTTGTGGTGAGCCTTTAGAGGTTCGTGAGAAAGGTGAGCATGAAGTACTGGTTAAAAAACAGCTGGAGGAAAGTCTCTTCCACCTGGATGCCTCAGCAATCAAGAATGTTGTCATTGCATACGAACCTGTATGGGCAATCGGTACAGGAAAAACAGCGACTTCCCAGCAAGCACAGGATATGCATGGTGTGATCAGGAAATTATTAGAGAAAAAATACGGACCGGCAGTTGCCAATGAAATCTCGATTCTTTATGGTGGCAGCGTCAATGCCGCCAATGCCAAAGAGCTTTTCTCCTGCCCCGATGTAGATGGCGGTTTGGTCGGTGGAGCTTCACTTAAATCAAGAGAATTTACGGAGGTTATCAAGTCTATGTAGTTTTTCCTGGAGCTTATGGCTTACATTCAGGTGATAGTAACGTGTGATAGTCATCTGGCGGAGATGCTTATTGCCGAATTGGGCGAAGCAGGTTTTGATACCTTCATGGAAACAACAGGGGGCTTTGAGGCTTATGTTGAAGAATACCGATTTGATGAATCAATTGTAAAGGGAATCATCGACCGATACATTGACCAGGCTGCTATTACTTACAGCGTCGAAAAAATTGAAAAAAGAAACTGGAACGAAGAATGGGAAAAAAGCTATGAACCTATTATTGTAGCAAATAGATGTCTCATCAGGGCGCATTTTCATAAACCAAAAAAACATTATCCATTTGAGATCATCATCACTCCCAAGATGTCGTTTGGTACAGGTCATCATCAAACGACATACCTGATGATTCAAAATCAAATGGATATAAATCATCAGGATAAAATAGTGATGGATGCAGGGTGTGGAACAGCGATCCTTTCTGTTATGGCTTCAAAGTTGCGAGCAAAAGAGGTGGAAGCATTTGATATCGACGAGTGGAGTGTTATTAATGGGACGGAGAACATCGAAATGAACCAGTGTAACAACATTAATATCCGGCAAGGGAAGGTGCGTGATCTGAGTTTTAATAAATCATTTGACATTGTTCTGGCAAACATCAATAAGAACATTTTACTGGAAGAAATACCGCTTTATGCCAACCTCTTGAAGGACGATGGGAAACTTCTGATGAGCGGTTTTTATGGGTCGGACGTGGAAGATTTGGTTGAGCGGGCAAGAGCATCTGGATTGATCAAATTAACCAGTTCATACAAAGAATCCTGGGCTGCCTTATTGATGATGAAACGCCCCGCAAACCCAACATAAAATCATTTAATCTTACAAAAAACTAATACGTCGTCCCTTTGCGTTGTAAGGACTGAGCCCTTTAGCTTATTTGAGCAATATTTACGAATTTTAGAGTTTTTTACCTTGTGAGGCACCTCTTATCCTACGCATTAGTTTTTTTCAGCTTTACGGCTGTATTCGCTCAGGGATCGAACGTCCAAAGTGCGGCAACCTTGCCCGTTTCCTTCCCCGATAGTATTAAGGCGGTGCTTGATAAAACGAAGAATGCAGCGAGCATAGAAACCGGCAGGAATTTCATTGATGCCTGGGGAAAGTTTGGACTTGAACAACAGGACATGATCAGGTCCCAGACTTTCTTGATGAAGAAGAAAAAATATCCAGTCAAAACCATTGTTAGTTATTTCGGAGCGCTTGCCAACGCAGCGAATGTAGAACAGGCAGAGCCAGCAAAGCTCACGGAATATCTCAACGTGTCACAGCAGGTAATTGAAAATATTGACCCGAAGCTGGCACCAAGATTTTTTGAAGGGAGCAGAAGGTTTTTTCTACACCATGCATTGAATTACGACAAGGCCTTTCGCCTCTATGCACGAGACGACGACTATCATTTTGAATTTATTGCTCCACCGCCTGTCCCGAGCTGGGATGACACCTCAGGCGATTCCACTTCGACAACAGCGGACTCATGGCCCGATGAACCAGGTAATGACAATTACGCCGACAACCAGAATGAGGAGGCACCAACGGATCAACAGGGTTTGCAGCAACAAATGCCCGCATGGATGACCCCTCCAGCCCAACCTTCTGTTGACGGACCTGCTATTAGGTTTAATTCCCTGTCACTAAATTTTGTGACAAGATTTGATTCGGTCTTTATTAAGAATACCAAAGGAACATTTTCTGTCATGGATAATATTTTCGTTGGAGAGAATGGAAGATTCGATTGGTCGCCCGCGGGATTAAATCCCGATTCCGTTTACTGCGACTTTACCACGTACAATTTTAAAGCAGGTAATCCCAGCCTCAAAGCTGACCTTGTTAACCTTACCTATATCGGAAAAACACCCGGAGCAGTTGCAGGTACCTTTGAATTCAAAAGTCAGGCAAGAAAGGATTCTGTCGACTCCAGTTACCCTCGCTTCATATCGTATCGAAGTGATCTGGATATAAAGGGCTTTGGCACCGAGAGCATGGTTTATCGCGGGGGGTTTTCACTGGTGGGAAAAAGGATTGTGAGCGCATCAGTCAACAATGACCTCGCATCGATTGACGTCACAGTTGACGGCCAGAAAAAATTCATCGCGCGCTCTGCACTTTTTGAATTTCGGGATTCTACCGTTACTTCGAATAAGGCAAGACTTAAGATTTACCAGGGTAACGACTCTATTTTCCATTCTGAAGTCAGAATTAACTATGACTATGGCAAGGAAAAGGTTGTTATTCAATTTAGCAAAGGGGCTATGCACTATGCACCCTACTCCGCTCCATTTTTTAATGTCGACTTCAATGCTGACATTATTAAATGGAACCTTAAATCAGACAGCCTGGATCTCTATATGGATGGAGCGCGCGACACTGATCCATTGGTTGTTGAATCGGTCGACCATTACAGTCCCGAGGATTTTCGATTGTTAAAAGGGCAATCGTTCAGTTTTCATCCGCTGACATTAGTGGCAGGTTACAGTCTGAAAAACAGGGTTCGGGAGTTTTATGGTGGCGACCTCGCCAATTATTACAAGAAGGATATTTCGGAGATTCATCTCGCGCTTGAATTTCTCACCCAGAAGGGGATGGTTTATTACGATCCAAAGACAGACATTGTGAGGGTCAGGGATAAGGCCATTGCCAATTATAAATCATTCAAGGGAGAATCTGATTTTGACAATCTTAAAATACATTCCCTCATTGATAGCTCGGCAAATGCAACCATCAATTTTCCCAAGCGGTATATGACGGTTCGTGGTGTGGAAGAATTCAAAGTCAGTGACACCCTCAATGTTATCGTAAAGCCCGATAGTGGCATAGTTACCATTCTTCAGAACAGAGACATTAAATTCAATGGTACGGTGAATGCGGGGGGGTATGAGATCAGCGGCAAAAGCTTCACACTTAAGTACGACAGTTTCTTCATCAACCTTCCCACAATTGATTCGATTAATTTCTACGTAACGGAAAAAAATACCAAGGGCCAGGTGACTCGCCGAAAAGTGAATAACTCGCTTGTCGGAGCGGATTCATTGACGGCAGCAGAGGGAGGTTTGGGTAATATCAATCAAAGTTCGGGAGTCCTCTACATAAGCAGGCCGAACAACAAATCGGGAAAAGACAAGATACCCGCTTATC
>DASUGQ010000046.1:0-3831 GCA_036273935.1 Cyclobacteriaceae bacterium
GATCGTGAGGTTAGAAAGCTTCTTTGTCATGGGCAAATTACTTACACAATCTATTGGTTCTAATGTCCTAATCCAACTCCGGAACCGGCCCAGATCGCGAAAAATGACCGATTATCTTACACTGATATACAATTTCAAAAGGTTGAATGTAGCTAGGAGCACCGAAGTTAATCCTGGTCAGGAGACTAATTTTAATCCAACAATTGAGCTGATAAGAGTGGTAATAAAAAACAGTCTCCAGAAATGAGTTGGTTCGCCAAAGAACCAGATTCCGATAATTGCCGTGCCCACTGCGCCGATACCCGTCCAGACGGCATAAGCCGTTCCCATGGGCAAGGACAAGGTTGCCCGGTAGAGGAGGTACATGCTTAAGACCAGGCAGAGGAAGAATCCTGCCAGCCAAAAAAATGATAAGGTACCGTTTGTTGCTTTGGCCTTACTTAAACAGGTTGTGAATCCAATTTCAAACAACCCGGCGATAATGAGGATGATCCAATTCATCACATGAAAAATTGATGGTGTATGCAATAATAACTTTAAAAGAGGAGACTGTTCGCCTAATTTGTGATTGTTGAAAGCGTTACCTTTCTGAAGTTGAATGTTAACGCGCGTTTCACTGGCCAGAAGTTTATTTTGACCATTCAATTATAAGGCTATGTCAGAGATTTTCAAGATCACCGGAATTTACACTGACCTTTACCAACTCACGATGGGGCAAGTCTATTATCAGGATCGAAGGCGTGACTGGACAGGGTATGACTATTTTTTTCGCAAGCTGCCGTTTGGAGGAGGATACGTTGTCTTTGCAGGGTTGATTGATGTGCTGGAAGCGCTCGCTGATCTTCAGTTTACGAGTGACGACCTTGATTTTTTAAGAAGTCAGGGCTTCAAGTCAGAGTTTTTAAATTACCTCAAAGATTTTCGGTTCAGGGGCACGGTCTATTCCGTTCCCGAAGGAGACATAGTCTTTCCCACGCGACCCGTGCTGAGAGTTGAAGGAAATATTATTGAAGCTCAAATTGTCGAAACACTTGTGCTTAACATGCTCAACTTTCAATCCCTCATCGCGACCAAGGCCGCGCGAATGCGATGGGTAGCGGGAAATAGAGTACTTACGGATTTTGGTTTAAGAAGAGCACAAGGCCTCGGTGGATATCATGCGTCACGTGCTGCTATGGTGGGCGGATTTGATTCAACCAGCAATGTCAAGGCGGCTGCTGATTTTCACGTCCCCGCTGCTGGAACGATGGCCCACGCTTTCATTCAAAGCTTCGATGATGAGCTTACTGCATTTCGACATTTCGCAGAGGGGATGCCAGTGGGATGCGTGTTATTGGTAGACACCTATAACACCATCGAGAGTGGATTACCCAATGCCATTCGGGTTGCAAAGGAGATGGAGGCCAGTGGGCATAAACTCAATGGCATACGATTAGACAGTGGAGACCTTGCTTACCTATCAAAGCGGAGCCGGTACATGCTGGATGAGGCGGGTTTGAGATATGTGAAGATCGCTGCATCAAATCAGTTAGATGAATATGTGATCAAAAGTTTGCTTGATCAACAAGCACCGATCGATATTTTCGGCGTGGGTACAAGCCTTGTGACCGGCCAACCGGATGCTGCCCTCGACGGAGTTTACAAACTCTGCCTTGCTGACAACAAGCCACGAATAAAAATTTCAGAGACACTAAAGAAGACTACGCTACCGGACCGAAAGCAAGTGTTTCGCGTGTTGGATCAGAATGGAATGTTCTATGGGGCGGACGCGATTGCACTCAATGATGAAAAAAGGGTAGACCATATGTTTGATCCATTCGAACCTTACAAGTCCCTTTCTCTTCGCGGGCTGAAACAGGAGCCATTACTGGATAAAGTGATGGGAAATGGACAAATATTATTGGAACAGAAACCATTGAAGGAAATCGCTGGCTACTGTCATGAGCGCTTGGCCAAATTGCCCGATGAGTATAAGCGATTTCAGAACCCACACAACTACAAGGTTGGCGTTAGCAAGACATTAATGGATTTGCGTGATGAACTAAAAAACAAGTTTGAGGGCGAGTTAATATGACTACCATGCGCGCACTAATTGTTGTTGATATTCAAAATGATTTTACGGCGGGAGGGTCCCTGGCGGTGCCGGGAGGCGAGGAAATTATTCCGCTTACAAATGAGTTGCAGGGTTATTTCGATCTCGTAGTGGCTACACAGGACTGGCATCCAAAAGATCACCAAAGCTTCGCGTCAAATCATCCGGGCAGGAAGCCGTTTGATGTTCTCAAGCTAAACGACATTCACCAGGTATTGTGGCCAGACCATTGCGTTCAGGGCACACATGGCGCTGCCTTCCATGATAAGTTGAATATGGAACACGTTGCTGCCATCTTTCGCAAGGGAATGAATCCTGAAATAGACAGCTACAGCGGTTTCTTTGACAATGGACATCTCCAAAACACCGGACTGGCGGGTTATCTGCGCGATCGCAAAGTGGAGGAGGTTTTTGTTTGCGGGCTGGCGGGCGATTACTGCGTCTATTATACTGCGATCGATGCACTTAAAGAGGGATTCGAGACATATTTTATATCGGATGTCACGCGCCCGATTGATCTTGAGGGGTTCCAAAAGGCGACGTTTGATGTTTTACGACAGGGGGGAAAAGTGATTGTCGCGAGCCAGATCTTGGGCTGAAATGATTCAATTTGCCGCCAGACAAAATACAGCCGCGCTTTGCAATAGTTTTGAGGCATCTTTTATATTTGCACTTCCTTTTTAAGGAGGTAAAGCCCTTTAAACGGCAAATCAAGAAAAATTATAAGCCAGGAGAGGTGGGTGAGTGGCTTAAACCAGCAGTTTGCTAAACTGCGGTACTGGGCAACCGGTACCGGGGGTTCGAATCCCCCCCTCTCCGCTTAACTGTAGGGAAGGTGATGAACCCGTGTCCCCATGTTTGATTTTGAAAAGTTAGAAGTTTATCAGATTGCTAAAGCGTTGGTCGTTGACACGCTGAAGCAAATCTATTCAAACAATCATCTTGACCCCTATATAAGGGAGGAGTGGAAGAAGGCGAGCATGAGCATTCTTCTTAATCTCTCTGAAGGGACAGGTAGAATGAATAGCGCAGACAAGAAGCACTACATAACCGTGGCGAGGAGCGCCGTATTTGAATGTGTTGCCATCCTTGACGTGATCAGTCAATTAGGACAAATCCCGTTGACGGAGGCACAAGGGTATTATGAACGCTATGAAAAGATCTCCAAAATGTTGTTGGGAATGTTTCGAAGCCATGGAGAATAAGTTACGGTTATCCGTTAATAATAGTTAACCAACAGATAACGATTAACCAAATAACTGATAACTTCTTGTTTGATTAAGGTCCGCTAGCTCAATTGGATAGAGCAACTGCCTTCTAAGCAGTAGGTTCCGTGTTCGAGTCCCGGGCGGATCACATTGAAGAATGTAGAATTAATTCCTGCTTCTGGGGAATTAATTCTTTTTAATCACAAATCCTCGTAAAAGTATTCGTCAAAAGTTTTATTGCTCTTTCTTGGCGTCTTTAGAACAGCTATTACTGTGAAAATGAGCATTATATGGCCTAACAGGGTGAGTAAAACAAGGAGACCGGTACTCAAGTTGAGGACATCACCCAGCGTAATGATCAACACAATTAAAGTAGTAAGGGATATTAAGAATTGATACAGTTTCATGCCTTCTATTGTTGCAAGCATCAGGCCTATTTTTGAATAACTTTTTGTGTGGTGGTTATCATCTTCTATATTTGCACGTCTTTTAAGCGACCTGGATTATTGTAAAAGACAGGGAGCAAAGGGA
>DASUGQ010000047.1:0-9144 GCA_036273935.1 Cyclobacteriaceae bacterium
GTGGTTGGCGTTACAACTTTACTCACCATGCCACGCAGTGAAGACCCGGAGATCACTGCACCGCAGTACGCCATTGTTGTGGTTTATCCGGGAACAAGTCCCACGGATATGGAGGAACTCATTGTGGATCCCATAGAAGAAAAAATCAATGAGCTGGAAGACATGAAGCGCATCAAGACCACCATTAGTGATGGACTGGCTGTGTTTCGGGTAGAATATAAATACGAAAGCGACCCGGATGAAAAATACCAGGAGCTTGTTCGTGAAATCAACAGTCTGCGTTCTGAACTTCCAAAAGATATTTTCAGTCTTGACATTCAGAAATTTCAACCCTCCGATGTGAACGTAATACAAGTCGCGCTGATCTCGGAAAACGCTTCACGCAATCGACTTAAACTTTATGCGGAAGACCTTAAGGAAGACCTGGAAAAAATCCCGATGCTTAAGAATGTTGAAGTTCAGGGATTGTCAGATCAGATTGTACGGATCGAACTTCGACTTGAAAAAATTGCGCAGATGCACATACCCATGGATGCCATCATCGGGAGCATTCAAAGTGAAATGGCCAACATTCCGGGAGGAAGTGTGGTTGCCGGTTCAAAATCATTCAGTATAAAAACCAGTGGTAATTATACGTCATTGGAGGAAATCAAGAATACAATCGTTTATACTGCCAATGGAAAAAATATTCTACTTCGTGACGTCGCCGACGCATACATTACTTTCGATGAAGCCAAGCACATTACCCGCTTGAACGGGCATCGTTGTGTATTCGTCGTCGCGGCTCAGAAACCAGGACTTAACATTACGAATACTCAAAAAATTTACAAACCCGTGTTGGATAAGTTTGCCGAAGGACTTCCATCCAACATCGATATGGTGCAACACTTCGATCAGGCTGACAATGTAAACAGCCGCCTCGCGGGATTAGGAAAAGATTTCCTGATCGCTATTTTGCTAGTATCCATTACGTTATTGCCCCTTGGCTTACGTGCGGCAGCCGTCGTCATGATTTCGATTCCCCTATCATTGGCCATCGCCCTTGTGTTGTTGAATATTTTAGGCATTAGTTTGAATCAGCTTAGCATTGTTGGTCTCGTTGTGGCACTCGGATTACTGGTCGACGACAGCATTGTGGTCGTTGAAAACATCGAGCGTTGGATGCGCGAAGGTCACACGGGGTTGGAGGCCACATTAAAAGCTACGAAACAAATCGGACTGGCGGTTGTCGGTTGTACCGTTACTTTGATCATCGCTTTCATGCCATTGGTTTTTTTGCCGGAAGGTGCCGGTGATTTTATCCGTGGTTTACCCCTGGCGGTGATCATGGCTGTTCTGTCCTCTATGTTGGTTTCGCTTACCGTCATTCCTTTTCTTTCAAGCAGAATTTTGAAAGATCATGAACAAACAGGGGGAAACATTTTCATGAGAGGTTTACAGAAGCTGATTCATGGAAGTTATTCAAAGTTATTGGACCAGGCACTTAAACGTCCCGTCGTGACAACCATCATCGCAGGGGTTTTGTTCTTTGGCTCGCTGCAATTGTTTCCCGTCATTGGTTTTGCGTTGTTCCCTGCTTCGGAAAAACCTCAATTTATAGTCAATGTAATCACGCCTTTACAAACCAATCTGGAAAAAACAGATTCTGTGTCGAAGCATGTAGAAGAGGTATTGAACAAATATCCGGAAGTGGAGTACTATGCATCTAATGTTGGCAAAGGAAATCCGAGAGTTTACTATAATGTAATCCAGGAAAATGAACGGACGGATTTTGCACAAACCTTTGTTCAATTACAAGATCACACCTCGCCTGATCGCAAGCTTGAGATCATCAATAAGCTTCGTGAAGAATTCAGATTATATCCCGGGGCCAAGATAGAAGTGAAAAATTTTGAACAAGGTCCTCCCGTCATCGCACCCGTGGAAGTGAGGCTCTTTGGTGATAATCTCGACACGCTTCGTGCCCTGTCCGCGCGCGTTGAAAATCTATTGAAGGAAACTGAAGGAACATTGTACGTAAACAACCCCGTAAGTAATCTGATGAGCGATATGCGCGTCATCATCAACCAGGACAAGTCACGCATGGCGGGAATCAATACTGTCGATATCGACCGCACGGTAAGATTGGCGGTTGCCGGATTACAGTTGGGAAACTTCTCTGATGCCTCGGGTGAAGACTATGATATCCACCTCACGACCCCTAAACGAGAGCGCGCAACACTTGCTTCGTTGACTAATCTTTTTGTAAATA
This sequence comes from Cyclobacteriaceae bacterium, assembly GCA_036273935.1. Lineage (GTDB taxonomy): Bacteria > Bacteroidota > Bacteroidia > Cytophagales > Cyclobacteriaceae > ZC4RG29. The sequence continues at coordinate 2,252 of DASUGQ010000047.1, forward strand.
CACGTACTGGTGCTGCTGTCCCGTTGGAACAAATCGCATCATTAAAGCTGGAGACTTCGCCGGTCAGCATAAATCATTACAACAAAGTGCGCATGGTGGCTGTCTCATCATTTGTTGAGAAAGGATACCTGAATGATGAAGTGATCAAAAATGTAATGGTTAAACTTGAAAATTTGAAATTTCCCGATGGCTATCATTACATGATGGGTGGTGATGTCGAAGCCAGTAACGAGTCGTTTGGAGGATTGGGTACGATCATCATTGTGACTGTATTCATGTTTGTTGCTGTTCTTGTTCTTATGTTCAAAACATTCAAGAGCATGCTCATTGTTTTGAGCGTAATACCACTCGGCGTTGTCGGCGCGGTGTTGGCTTTATTGATCACCGGCAATCCGTTGTCGTTCGTGGCCATTATTGGATTGATTGCTTTGGCAGGAGTTGAAGTAAAAAACTCTATTCTGTTAGTTGATTTCACCAACCAGTTAAGAAGGGACGGAAAGTCGATTGATGAGGCGATACGCGAAGCCGGTGAAGTCCGTTTCCTTCCCATCGTATTGACGTCGCTTACGGCTATCGGAGGGCTACTCCCCATTGCTGTATCAACCAATCCATTAATTGCACCTCTTGCCATTGTATTGATTGGAGGCCTTATCAGCTCGACCATTTTGTCGAGAATTGTTACTCCGGTAGTCTACAAGATGATACCCCCTAAACTTTGAAATGAATTTTGGGGACGGAAGATTTAAAAGCTCCACTTGACACGCACATATCCTGCTTTCAAGATGGAGCTGAAATCTCCCTGTGCATCATTGCCATAAAACAGTTGACCAATAAGATCAAGATCGAGGTTCTGTTTAACTGAAATTGTCAGACCAGGATTGACAAAGAAACTATCGCTGCCAGGATAACCAATGAGCGCGATGCTCGCGTAAAACAAGGGAGATATTTGGTAACTGCTTTGGAGAAATGATGACCATTTATAAGGCGACACGTCACGGACGGTTCCGGGCCGTAACAGGAAGGTTCCAAAGCCAAAATCAGGATGAAGGGATCCGTTGGAATTGTACATGATGGAGGCGTTGAAATAAAGGGAGCTTGGAAATGAATAATCTGCCGATATCGCACTCAACACCATGTTGTCATAGCTGCTGTTTACTGTTGTCTGGGTTACGTTGTGAAAGTAGGTAAATTCCCCTTTGAATCCGGCATTGCCCAAATTGCCTGCCCACCCCGTCCCCAGGGCCAGGTCGCCTTGCGCAAAACCGCCCAGAAGTTGAATGTCGTAGTTCCACTTATTAATCTTCCACATAGCAGCCCCTACGTAATGATCGATGTCCCTGCTAAACTTCGAGGCCACCTCAACGCTGGAAGCCGCGCCAGTATAGTGAATAATCCGGACCGCATCCGAACCGGGGCGTTCTTCATAATCAAAATCGTAAAAGGAATAGGCATTAAACCAGTCATTTGGATTCCATGCGAGGTTGACACCCCAATTTATTCGTTGCCTCCCCGCCTTGATCTCCCAGTTATTTTTTGCCCATTGCATATACAATCGATCTGCCATCACATTCAGCACAGCATTGTTGCTTTCGATGAGGTTAGCGGACAAATCGAAGTAGTCATTGTTTGAGTTTATCAATTCAGCATATCCCGGAACCTCACTAACAAAGTCGCCGGTGATGAGTCGATTTCTAAACTCGGCATAGAAAGTAAAATGCTTGTTCGGATACCAGGCAAAGTTCAGTCGATTATGGATGAGGTTTTGAAACATCAGGCTATCCCCAAGCGCATTCAGGGATGCCATTTCTTTCACATAACCCTTTAATGTAAATTTTTTTGGTTTCTCCGATTCATCGTCCTGACCGAAGAGTGTGAAATGCACAAGCCATAAGATGAAAACGATGTAGCGCTTCATCTTCTGACATCCGATTCAACCCTTCCATCAACCAACGTTACAATTCGCCTGGCCTTGTCCATTACACGTTGATCGTGCGTGGAGAAAACAAAGGTTGCTTTTTGTTGTCGGTTCATGTCTGCCATAAGGTCCAGCAAGTTATTGGTTGATGTGGAATCGAGATTTGCTGTTGGTTCATCGGCGAGAATGAATCGCGGACGGGACGCCAGGGCACGCGCAACGGCCACTCGTTGCTGCTGTCCTCCAGAAAGTTGCCCGGGACGTTCGTGGGCCTTATCACCCATCCCCATTTGTTCCAGCAGTTCATGAGCCCTCTGGTGCCGTATTTTTTTATTTTGCTTTTGAAGGAGCATTATAAATTCAATGTTCTCCTCAGCTGTCAGCACGGGAATAAGATTATAAGCCTGAAAAACAAAACCGATATTATTTAGCCGAAAGTTGATCAGGTCATGATCCTTCATATTGGTAATATCCGTGCCGTTGATCGTTACATAACCCGAGGTCGGGTGATCGAGGCCTCCCAAAATATTGAGCAACGTGGTTTTACCACATCCTGATGGGCCCACGATTGCCGTGAACTCACCTTCTTCAATGGTAAGGGAAATATGATTGATCGCATTGACGGGAACGCTGGTTGTGTGATATACTTTGGTGATATCCTTTGCATTAATGATCGTTGACATAGGTAACGGTTTCGTTATGTAACATCGTTTTAAATTTCATATTGTGTGAATGGCCTGTACAGGTTCGAGTCGGATGGCTTTCCATGCGGGGTAGAGAGATGCAAGGCATGCCGTGACCAACACACCAATTACAATCTGTAAGTAATCAATTGCGTGGAGGGAAGGGTACAGAATACTATCATACCCAAAAGCCTCCAGGCCTTCCGAATAATTTCTCAGATCAATCCCACGTTCATTGAGATATGAAACAGTGGAGTATCCGATGATCAACCCCAATGGGCCTCCTACGGTCGAAAGGAAAATAGTCTCAAACATGATCATGATAAAGATGCGCCCCCGGCTCATTCCCAACGCCATCAAAACACCGAGTTCGCGGATGCGCTCAAGGACCGCCATTAACATTGTGTTTACGATTCCGAAAGCTAGTGCCAGCATGATGATGACAATCAGCATTTGCAGGCTCGCTCCCATCCACTGTTGCATGAAGATCAACCCGGGTGACAATTCCCCCCAATACTCTATTTTATCGTCGGGTAATTGCTCGCTTAATACTTTTGTAAGATTCGCGTCGTCAGTGCCTTCAACGGTCGTGAAAGCAATTTCATGCGCGGCTCCCGGAAGACCAAGCAAGGTATTAAGGTCAGTTCTGATCACGTAGGCTGTCGCTTCATTTATTTGAACTGAAGAAGCATGGATGATACCCGCTACCCGAAAGCGTGCTGCCGTGATATTACCGTCAACGTCCTGAAAAGTCAGGACGACTTTTGATTTAATTCCAACCTTTAACTTCTCTGCAAGTTTTTCGCCGACTAATACCGGATTCGACGAAACATTTGTAAAGTAAGCTCCATCGATAATGAGCGAATTCAATTCCGTTACACGTGATTCATCTTCCGGATCGACACCAATAATTTCAACACCCGTTGCCTGGCGGGAAGAAGAGATCATGCCGTTGACAATACTTCGTTCACAAATATCTTTTATGGCTGGGTTCTTCTCTATTTCCTGAACGAGACTATCGGGATTACGAAGGGTGAAGTTAATGTCCTGGTCTTTTGCAAATTCCGGATGGTGAACCTGACCGTTAGACGTCTCGTGTTTGATGGAGGAAGCGATGTAGCCTGTAAGAAAGCTGCGCATAAAACTGCCACCAAAAGAAAGCGCCCAAATGCCGACAATCATGGCGCCGACCACCACTGCGCTCCTTCCTTTGTTCCTCCAGATATTTCTCCAGGCAATTCGTGTAAGCATAAATGTTGGTTAAGGTCTCATGGATTCTACTACTTTCATTTTTTGAATCACCCACAACGGATAGGCTGATAGCAAGAGCGCCATAAAAAAAATGGCATAAGCCTGGTTTGTGAAGATGGTGACATCCAACGAAAACAGGTACACCGCCTCCACACCGAAACTTTCAATTGCTTTGGCGGCTTCCTCGCCATACCGGATCGGGTGATAATAAAAATAGATCAACAAGGGAAGGCTAAGAAGGACACCGGAAATAACGCCAATGATCGTCATAAGAAGGATCTCCAGAAAAACCAATGCCTGCAGACGTAATCGCCGCATGCCGAGAGCAACCACGACGCCAAATTCGTACCGTCGCTCTGCAGTCATCATGAGGTACGTTCCAAACATTCCGAATCCTATCACCATGTACAGAATCCAAAGCATAACCTTTCCGCTGATATTATCTAACTCAATTCCCTGAACAAGATCGGGCGAAAGTTCTCGCCAACCCATCACCTCAATGGTTTCCCGGTCTGTCATTGTCTTAATCTCCTGAACCAACGAATGAGTTTTATCGGGGTCATCAATTAAAAGACTGATGCTGGTAATCAGATCCGGTGCAGCATAGAACCACTGTGCCTTTGTCAAGCTCATATATAAGGTTCGATTATTCTGCTCGGGCAATGGAAATTTTACAATTCCCCTTACGGGGAACAATCCCGCTGCGTTGGCACCGTGATATCCCTGGCTGAGTAATGTCAGCGTGTCCCCGGCCTGAATGCCAAGGTAATCTGCAAGGCCTTGCGCGATCAATACACCTTCATCATCATGCGCCAAATATTTGCCAGAAACAAGTTTATCATGAATTGAGGTCAGGCTGTCTTCTTTGTCAGGGTCGACGCCCAAAACAAGAATTCCCTTGGTCTTGTTCTGAAAAGAGGCAAGCGCAAATGATTCCAGACGAGGAACAAGAATTTCTACTCCCTCCACTCCACTCAGTCGGCGAATGAGGGATGAGTCATAAGCCATGCTGTTATCAATAATGCGGTCTTCCCAATAGCCTTTCTTGTGAAGCTGGATGTGACCTGTGTAGAACCGTACGGAATTGTCAATCATGCGGGCATATGATCCCAGCTGCATGGACCGCATGAAACAAGCCAACACAATTGCAAATGTGATGGATATAATAGTGATCAGGGATCGCCGTTTGTTTCGCCATACATTTCTCCAGGCAAGTGTCAGATACATAGTGAGATATTTTTCGAAGTCGTCCTATATTTTCAATGAATGCTATCTAGCGAACACGCTTCATATTTTGCATGGAGAAGAAATCTTCTTTCAACCCGATATCGAAAGCCAGATCATAATATTCAATGACCGTCTTCTGTTTGGGGTTATCTGCCGGAATCATTTCCAGCCGCGTTGGTAAAACGCGACCCCCCATCGATTTAATATCCGACAGTACCAGCGTATTCACAAGCACGCCCTCTTCATCATAATAGCGCACAAGTAATTGGTTGAATTCTTTTTTGTCAATGAACGCAATCACTTTTCCCCAAACAACAGCAGCTTCCGGTTTGGGGATAAGCTGAATCTTATAACAGCTTCGTCCTTCGAGTGTGCTGTCGCCAACAAGTGTCTGTGTATAATCATTCACTACCGATGATTCTTTCACCAGGTCATCATTGGTAAAATCTGAACCCATCCACGATTGCAACATCATAGATGGAGGAAGTTTGATCACCCGATCAATAGACGGCTGCCAATTCCAAAGCTCATGTTTCCGTTTAAGAAACGCTTGTCCTTTATCACGCGCGGGGCCCGTTATAAGGATAAGGCTATATTCATTTCCAAGAGCCCATCCTTTCATGGTGATCTCACGTTTCCAATCGGGCCGCACAATGGTCATCTTCATTTCCGATCGGTTAGAATTACCGCGCATCTTGTCATCGGCCTTTTTTACAATTTCCTGCGCGGTCTGGGAATAACCGTAATGAAAAACGCAAATGATGATTAAGGCGATAAATATTCTCATGCTCTTTATTTGGTTAAGTGTCGCGTTAAGTTTCCCTCTTACAATATTTGTGAATGAGGTAATGCTCATATTCATCCAATGGATAATTTTCACGCATCATCACAAACTGAATCCCGATTCCATCGAAGAGCGCCATAATAATTTTTGCTTCTCCTGCAGGATTTTCTATTCCTATCTGCGTAAGCAAATGTTCGAGGAAGGTCACATATGCCTTCATTTTCTCGACCGTGATGTCACGAACAAAACGGAACCGATCGACTTTCAATGTAAGCTCGGTGACCAGGCGCCAGTAATCGGTTCGCTCACGGAGCTCCTTAAAAAACCACCGAAATAAATCCTCCAGCATGAGCCGTGGATCATCGCTCCCCGGATGGGTTATAAGATTATCACCTTGCGAAAAGGCATCAAGGATCAATTGCTCAAGGAGCTCTTCTTTGCTTTGATAATAATTATAGAGGAGCCCTTTGGATATGCCTGCTTGTTTTGCAATCTGAGCAATACTGGTGGCCTCAAACCCTTGTTTGGAAAAAAGCAGAAAGGCGGCCTGCATGATCTTTTTCATGCTTTCCTTCCTGATTTCCTGTATTTTTCCCTGATTTCTAGGTGCCATTTTGTTGACTGAACGGTTGGTCAATGTAAAAAGTTTCAAACTTTCACACAAGTAACCTTTGTTAAAATTTCTTGAATTCTACCTTCTCAGGAATGAGTGATTGTGACTGTTAAACGCCCTCCGATGGCAGAGCATTCTGGCTCAACGCGACTGCCGGAAATGGTTGATGACAGGCTATAATTGAAAATTCAATGACCGAATATTTTTTTCCAGTTTCGTTAATGAATCAACAAAGCGTTTCGGAATGACACCATGCTGATCGGGAGGAACATCCAGCAAAAGATTTGTTCCTCTCGATCTGCTGACAAGATACATTCCAAGCAGTTCGGCATCCGATCTGGGTTTATCGTCTTCAACATAGAACCATTGCTTTCCAATTGGATCACAAACTTCGCCAGGAATGTAATATTGCTTACCCTC